>NZ_JBQSXN010000109.1:0-8581 GCF_052378235.1 Psychrobacter sp. AOP3-A1-26 | reverse complement strand
AAATATTTAAATGGTATAGTCAGGTTCAGAATAACCTATATACAAGAAAGACGAGTGAGGCCCTAAAAAAAGTATACTGAAGAAGCCTGATACCGTATCCAATTTATATAGGACTGATTATAGAAGCAGTCGATTCTGATTGTATTTATTGGGTGAATCCTAGGGTTTCGAATACCCCTAGTTAATTTAACAAAATTTAGAAAGCTTGCTGTGAGAATTTTGTCATTTAAGTTACAGGCGGATTTATGGAGTTATTTGGCTCATAAAGCAAACAGTTTTAAGATTGGGGTTGTAATAATGAAAAAACCTTGTATAATTTGCAACTGGTGGCTCCATTGGTAGCCTCGCAACATTGTTCTATGAATCCCGCCAGGACCGGAAGGTAGCAACGGTAATAGTTATAATGTGTGCCGAGGATGTGCTTTTGGAGTCGCTTTTTTTTTGCCTAAAATTTGATAATAAAATCTTTTAAATTTTAAAACCCTCATATTGATAATAAGTCCTTCATTATAAAGGGCTTTTTTTTGGTCTACATTTCGTCTGATTTTAAACTTTGAGCCATAAATATGGGTTAAAATACAATGTAGTAACCTTTATTAACACTAATGTTAACTATAAAGACCAAAAATTTTGGGGTTTTATGATGAAAATGTTTATTTGGCTGTTTATTGCCTTTGTAGTGCTGGTGGTTGTATTTGGTGTATCAGTATTCAATAAGTTGGTGCGCGCTCGCAATCAGGCTAAGAACGGCTTTGCCCAGATAGATGTACAGCTAAAACGCCGTCACGATTTGATTCCGAATTTGGTGGAGACCGCCAAGCGCTATTTAGCGCATGAAGAAGAAACATTGACCCGTGTTGTTAGTGCGCGTAATCATGCTCAAAGTCTGCAAGATTCTAGCAAGCATCAGCCCGATTCGCTTGAGCACATGGCGCTGTTTGCCAAAGCAGAGAGTATGTTGTCGAAAGCATTAGGGCAGTTTTCTGCTGTGGTGGAAGCGTATCCTGAGCTAAAAGCGGACAGTATGATTAAAGAGTTAATGGATGAGCTGACCAATACCGAGAATCGCATAGGATTTGCGCGTCAGCATTATAATGATAGCGTGATGTTTTATAATAACGACCGCGAAGTATTCCCGAATAATCTTGTTAGCACGACTTTTGGTTTTCGTCCGCTCAGTCCGTTGGTGTTTGAAGATAGAAAGGCGATTGCACAAGCACCTATCGTCAATATGAGCTAATACTTAACTATATTTATATGTTCAGGCGCATTTAGCACTCTTTAGGTAAGACAAATAGATGGATTTTTTTGGTGCACAGCGTAGCCGTACTCGGCGCAGTCTATTACTGTATGGGTTGTTTTTTCTTATTATATTTGCCCATATTGCGGTGGCACTCGGTGTTATGGCGCTGCTACTGACGATATTTACTGGCGGCATTTATCATTGGGTATTAATACTGGTGGTCATATGGACGCTAGGTAGCTTTGTGATTGGTAGTTTTTTAGAATATGGACGTTTAAAAACAGGTGGTCGTGCTATCGCTCAGCGAGTTGGTGCCGTTCGGTTGTTTATCGATCACAGCCAAGATGCGTGGGAGCACAGCCGCGGGGTTGCCCATCAGCATGAGTCGGTACCAAAGGTTCGTTTTAGTGCCCTTCATATCGCAGTGCGTGACGAACGTGATTTTCCGCCTGTTTACCGCCGTTATTATGAAATTGCTCAGCAGCTAGCTATTGCTTCAGGTTTGAGTATGCCGATTCTGTATGTGCTGCCTGATGAGCAAGGGATTAATGGTTTTGTAGCAGGTCGTCATAGTCAGGATATGGTATTGGTGGTGACCCAAGGCGCGCTTGATAAGCTGTCTGATGAGGCACTATACGGACTCATTGGTCATGAATATGGCCATATATTGCATGGCGATGCCACATTTAATTTACAGTTAATGGTGGTGTTAGCAGGCTTGCAGTTACTCTATGACTGGAGTGATTCCATTAATAATTTTGGCGCTGGTAATCAGAATAACAAGCAGAATTATTTTGATGGCTCTTTCAATGGTGCGGTCAATCAAAAAAACCCTTTGTCTCAGAGAGCTATCGATAGTCAGGCGCGTAGCACTGAAGCGCAGACAGCAAACTTTACCACCCATAGCGAGTGGGTAAGCTATTGGCAGAGTCAGTCGCAAAGCCAAGAGTCTTCAGCTAAGAGTCAATCAAGATGGTTACAACATAATAATAAGTTCGATAGCCAAGCACCGCGTAGTATCTGGGCGTTGTTAATACATGGATTGAGCTTTTCTAGTATGGCCAGTGCGCAGCTGATCAAACATAGCTTTAATCGTGAACGTGAGTTGCTCGCCGATGCAACCAGCGTACAGCTGACGCGCTCGCCGGCGATTATGGAGACCTTAAAAGCCATTCATAAGGATTCGCTGGGTTCGCGCTTAACTGGTATCGCTGATATCAACGGACTTAGTCATTTCTTCTTTGCCAGTAGTGGCGCAGATTTAGGGGATTTGTCGTGGTTTGCCACGCATCCAAGTTTGGCTGAGCGCATGAGTGCTATTAACGGCAATGCTTATCATGATTTTGCTGTACAAGTGGCAAAAGAGAAGCGCATAAATCAACAAAAAATAAAAGAGATACATGAGCAGCGGCGCTTGGGTGATTGGGGTGTGATAACTGCAAATAGCCTAAGCAAAAACAATGTTAATAAAAGCAATGCTAGTAAAGACAATCATACGACGAGTAAAAACGTTGCTAGCAATCCCGATGAAGCTGCTGACAAAGTGGTCACAGCACTTCCTACTGGCGAAATGAGTAGTGACTCAGAAGCAGATGCAGATGACGGGCTTGAGTTTGTCGTAGAGCAAGACGTCGTTATTGATGGGCGTTTGCAGGTAAAGGCAGAAGATATTGGTGCTCATAAGTTGTTAAAGCCTTGGCAAGCAAAACGGGATAGCGACTTACCAGCGAAAGCCTTAATCAGTATCGATGATATACAAAAGGTCTCATTGCCGCAGTATATTCTCAACCATAGTTATCATCCGCTAGGGGCACAGGCTTTGATTGAAGCAGTGCTGCTATGTCATCAAGGGTGCATATTATCAACAACGGCAACTTATGATTTAACTGATATTTGGATTGGGCTGCTTAACGACAGTATATTTGTGACTGATGCCAATAGTGATTCTAAAATAGAAACTAGCAATAACGTACAAATTTTACCGCATACGCTAAACGCTAAGTTGTTAGAAATGCTGGCGAAGCTCGACCGTCGTTTGGACAGTGCTTTAATGATATTGGCGATAAAACAACTGTCTCAGCATGATTTATCTCAGAATGCTATCAATGAATTACGCTTAAAGAGTGATAGCAGCCATAGTCACCAAAGTTACCAGCATTATATTCAGCAAGAAAAATGTCGTAACACACTTAGTCGCTATCAGAAAGGCATGCTTGAGTTATTTGAAAGTGAGCTAACAGCTGATTTAAGCCGGAATTTTGCTGATAACGTAATGGATGAAAAAGGTGATATTGGTAAAATCAAGCCAGTATTCACTCATTCGAATAATAGCAAATTACGAACCCCATCGATTTTAGCATTATGGCAGGCACTGCATTTACAGCAACTTCTACCCGTACTGACTACGATACTAAATGATGAACATTCAAATGAATACCCGTCTTGGCAGCAAAAACTGCAAGCTGGCAGGGGTGATATAGTTGCCCAGCTTGATCCTTCAGGTCAGATTTTTTATCGCCTTAGCGTTGCTGAGCGTTCGATACTGGTTTTATTGGCTTATCGCTTATCAAACGATGGTAATAATACCAGTAATGCCAACTATGTCGTCGACCTGCGCCGCCAAGCGCGCCTGATTGATATTGATTTGACAGCCGTAAGTGAGGCAAATTTACAATGGTTGCTGCTTACCGCCCAAAACTTAAATAGTGTTCAGCTGCTGGCGTTGTTAGAAGCTGTGCCTATCTTTAAGCCCTCTACCTTTAAGCCTTCTACCA
Organism: Psychrobacter sp. AOP3-A1-26; assembly: GCF_052378235.1. Lineage (NCBI taxonomy): Bacteria > Pseudomonadati > Pseudomonadota > Gammaproteobacteria > Moraxellales > Moraxellaceae > Psychrobacter > Psychrobacter sp. AOP3-A1-26. The sequence goes on along the minus strand of NZ_JBQSXN010000109.1, from coordinate 4,564 downwards.
CAGGTTCTAAGTACGACGATAACATTCAAGAAAAGCAACAAGAGCGACAACAGAGTAGCGGTCAAATAGATTATAATACGACTACCAATAAGCCTTATGCTTATAATGATTACCGGCAATGGCTGAGTACATTGCATACGGCGATGTTACACGATACGATAGTCAGTCAGGATGAATATGATTGTTTAACCTTACTATCAGAGCATTGGTTGCAGGTTCGACAGCTTTTTTAGTATTACTTTTGACATTAAAATTTGTAAAACCATTTAAGATAAATAGGATAGTAGTGTTGTATGAGTGATATCCAAGAACCGCTAGTTATATTGCAGCAGCGTATGCAACAGCGTCAGATTTTAGCGATGATGGGTATTAGTCAGTGGGTACAGCCGAGCTCTGAGACTATTAATATCGCTGATATTTCTGCGCCTACTAATACTGAAGCTGACATTAATACTAACGCTAACACTCAGCCTATTTCATCTGCTATAAGCATTGAACAGCAAAACATCAGCCATCCAAACGTAGAACGTCCAAGTGTTGATACGGCAAACGTTGCCCATTCAAATATAGAGTCTGTGGACACTATATCAGGCATAGTAGATGATGAATCTTCTATTAACCGCTATCATGATGACGCTCATGAGCCAGATTTAAGCTATCCTGACCAACAAAGCCCCGTTACTTATAGCTTTGATACTACGGTCCCAGAGACTTCTAATACAGCCGTTACGCCCCTCATAGATACTGTCGTCCAACAAGCCGCTGTTTCTAATATCGATAACGCTGATAGCTTTAAAGATGATGGTTTTAAGCAGGAAAGCTTTCAAAAAGTAGCGCCATTTGATTTACAAGGTGGTCGCTATGGCGACTGGGTGATTTTGGTTGATATTCAAGCCCTCAATAATGACAGTCAAAAGCTATGGCAAAATATCACGCAAGCGCTATCAATCACTTGTGAGACGACCTCATTTCCTATCTGTGAAGGTATGGATACAGCTGAGCTTGCCAATGCCAGTCTTGCTGGATATGTTTTTAAGATTGGGCGCAGTGAAGATATACAGGTTGCGGCATTAACGCCGTTACCTGAGGGTCTTGAGCATCCCAATCTTACCACTGTGCCCACATTGGATGAGATGCTTGCTGATAGTAGCCTTAAGCGTCAGCTTTGGGAGCAGTTCTCAAGTCAGAGTTAAAGATTTGCCACTTACTATGACATAGATTAAAAATAACGATAAAACTCACCCTTAACCTTTAATAACAACGATGATTTCATCATATTTAGGATAATGATTATGACGACTAAAGCTGCTCCTAACCGTGTACCTAACTTTTCAGCGGGTCCTTCCTCCATACCAACAGCCGTATTAGCACGTGCTCAAGAAGAACTGCTTGATTGGCAAGGGCGCGGTATGTCGGTGATGGAAGTCAGTCACCGTAGTAAAGAGTACGTTGCCATTACCGAAAAAGCTGAAACCAAGTTACGCTCGTTGATGGACATTCCAGATAATTATAAAGTGCTGTTTTTACAGGGCGGCGCCAGCTTACAGTTTTCAGCGATTCCGTTAAACCTATTAAATGGCGGCCGCGCAGATTATCTGACGACCGGTACTTGGTCAGGTAAAGCCATCAAAGAAGCAGATCGATATGCGAAACTTGGTCTTGGTGAAACGAACGTCGTTGCAACAGGCAAAGATAGTAATTTTACTGATGTGCCAGCCCAAAGCGAATGGGCGATTAGCGACGATGCAGTGTATTTTCACTACTGTGCCAATGAAACGATTCATGGCTTACAGATATTTGAGCCGCCACAAGTGGATGCGCCTATTATCGTCGATATGTCTTCTTGCATATTGTCACAGCCAGTCGATGTGTCTAAATTTGGCATGATTTACGCTGGTGCTCAAAAGAACATCGGGCCAGCAGGCTTGGTTATTGTCATTGTTCGTGAAGACTTATTGGGCAAGGCAAGCGAGTGGTGCCCGCTACTGATGAACTATGAACATCAAGCTGATAAAGGGTCGATGTCAAACACGCCAGCGACTTATTCTTGGTATTTAGCAGGACTAGTATTTGATTGGTTAGAAGAGCAGGGCGGCGTTGCTGCTATTGGTAAAATCAACCAGCAAAAAGCCGATTTACTCTATAAAACGATTGATGACAGCAGCTTCTATAGTAATCCCGTTGACCCCAAATATCGCTCTATCATGAACGTGCCGTTTACGTTAGCCGACAGCAGCCTTGATAAAGTGTTTTTAGAAGAGTCAGAGGCGGCGGGCCTCATGAATCTAAAAGGTCACCGCGATGTCGGCGGTATGCGCGCCAGTATTTACAATGCAGTGTCATTAGAGTGGGTACAGCAGTTGGTTGACTTTATGATAGATTTTGAAAAAAAACACGCTTAAGTTAGTACAGGCTTTGAAACAAAAGGCGCAACTTTAAGAGCTGCGTCTTTTTTTATGTCTATTAGCGTTTTTTTAAGTAGCATAATGCGTTATGTAGCATCCTTAACACCGCAAAGCATTAGGTTAAAAAACCTAAGTTTGTTATGATAAAATTTCTTCAATTGCCTATTTTGCCGTCAGTCGCGCATTTTTTATCCAAGTCGGTTTAGAGTAGAAGGTCGTTATGAGGGGTATTACATAGTCATGATGCTAAAAAACACCATACTAAAAGCCGTCTTGCTTGTCATGACTAGCAGCTGGATACCTGTTAGTATCGCAGCGCCAATCACCACGACTGCGCTTGGGCACAATAGTACCACTGAGTATATTGACGTACCATACATGCCCTATGCCAATCCAAAGGCGCCCAAAGGTGGTACGCTTTCATTGGATGCACGCGGCACCTTTAATGCGGCCAATAAATGGATGACCACAGGTGTGGCGATGGTTGGTACGGACTATCTGTATGATACCTTGATGACAGGCTCACTCAATGAAGCCTTTACCATGTATCCGCAGCTGGCAAATAAAGTCACGTATGATCCTGATGATACCAGTTGGATTATTTACCATATTAATCCTGCCGCACGCTTTTGGGATGGCTCGCCGGTGACCAGCAGTGACGTCAAAGCCACTTATGATGCGATATTGAATAAAGGCCCGATGTATATCCGCAGTTATTTAGGCGATATTAAAGACGTTGAGATTATCGATAAGCAGCGGGTAAAGTTTGTTTTTAAGTCTGATGAAAATAAAGAGATTTTATTGACGGTTGGACAGTTTCCTGTCTTTGCCAAGTCCTCTATTGATACTGATTTTGAGAAAATTACCCTGACGCCATTGATGGGTAGTGGGCCTTATAAACTCGGCCGTGTCGATGCCGGACGTGCGGTCAGCTACGTGCGTGATCCCAATTATTGGGGCCGTGATTTGATGGTCAATCGCGGTCGTTATAACTTTGATATGATTAAATTCGTCTATTATCAAAGTGATGAGATTGCTTTTGAGGGTTTTAAATCTGGGCAATATCGTTTCCGTCCGGAAAACAAAGCCTCTAATTGGGCCACCGGTTACAATTTCCCAGCCGTCAAAGCAGGTCTGATTAATAAAGAAACCATCAGCAGCGAAAATCCAGTACCGATGCAGGGTCTGGTGATGAATATGCGCCGGCCACTTTTTCAAGATATTCGCGTCCGTCAAGCATTGAGCAAGGCTTATGACTTTGAATGGATGAACAGAACTTTATTCCATGGGCAGTATGAGCGCTTGCAAAGTTTTTTTCATGGCTCAGAGCTTGCTGCAACTGGTACGCCATCTGCGGCTGAGATGCAGGTATTAAGCCCATTGCTCGCCAAACTTGAACCGAGTCAGCGGCAAGCAGTACTAGACGAATGGCAATTGCCAACCAGCGATGGTAGCGGATTTAATCGTGAAGGATTGTTAAAGGCGCGGCAGCTGTTACTAGATGCGGGTTTTTATTATGATGATATGAAGTTGTATCAACCAAACGGCAAGCTTGCTCAGATTGAGATTTTGATGACAGGCGAAACCATGGGGCGTGTATTATTGCCTTATATCCGTAATCTAAAGCGTTTGGGCTTTGATGCGAGCTTACGTCAAGTCGATGGGCCGCAATATTACGAGCGCATACGCCGTTTTGACTATGATATGGTCGTCGATGTCTTCGCCCAAAGTCTATCACCTGGTGCTGAGCAAGTGGGTTTTTGGGGCAGTGCCGCTGCTGATGAAGCAGGTAATCATAATACTATCGGTATTAAAAATCCTGCGATTGACAGTGTTATTAAAAAACTGGGCGACGCTAAAAATCGCGATGAGATCGTCTTATATACGCACGTACTTGATCGCCTGCTACGGGCAGGACATTATTTAGTCCCTTTATACGGCAAACCTAGCACCAATGTTGCCTACTGGAATCAATATCGTCATACTGCAAAACTCCCGACCAATGCTATCGGTATCGATTATTGGTGGACAGATAAAGAAGCAGAAGCTCGCGTTAATCTATACTTAAAGCAATAGTTTAAAATAATGGCTTAAAACAGTTATTTAAAAATTATCATTTAAACCAGTAAATAAAATCGTGTTTCATTTGGTTTTTAAAA
>NZ_JBQSXN010000108.1:0-8699 GCF_052378235.1 Psychrobacter sp. AOP3-A1-26 | reverse complement strand
GTAATGAGAATGTTTAATTTTCTGGTAGAATCTGTCATGATAAACGTCCTTTTAGTTATTTTTAATTTTATTGAATTTACAATTTATCTCATCTTTAAATCTTGATTATTGTTTTTATTTAACTATTTGCATTAACTGCATTTAATTAACATATCATCTGTTTTATTTATAAAATCTAAACAATCATAGCGCAAGATTATCAGCCTATTGTTGTGGTTTCGCAATCAGCCAGTGTTTCAAACTGCTCAACACTTCTATCATAGCGCGCATAGAACGGCTGTTTCTCTCGTTATTTTAAATTACGAGCTCTATAATTTACGAGCCCTATAAGACAGCGTAATAGCTGCATGCTACAATAAAGCCAAAAGCGCTTTTGGTTGAGCGTCAATTATCTCTAAAAAAGTTTAAAGTGGCAGGTTTTCAATCTGCCTGAACTGTTTTTAAACTGTCTGATACACATTCTGATAACATCTAAACGCTATATAGCGAATATTATATTTTACCCACCCCACTCCATAAGAAAGGATTTCTCATGAGCGAACTGCAACTGTCTGACCGCGTCAATAACATCAAACCATCTCCTACGCTAGCGATTACCAATAAAGCCACAGAGCTAAAAGCAGCAGGTAAAGATATCATCGGTTTGGGCGCTGGCGAACCTGATTTTGATACACCAGAACACATCAAAAAAGCGGCTATTGATGCCATTAATGATGGTTTTACCAAATACACCGCTGTCGATGGCACACCAGAACTCAAAAAAGCCATCATTAAAAAGTTCAAACGCGACAATGACATCAGCTATGAGCCAAATGAGGTTTTAGTATCGGTCGGCGGTAAACAATCATTCTTTAACCTTGCCCAAGCCTTTATCAACTCAGGTGATGAAGTTATCATTCCAGCACCTTATTGGGTCAGCTACCCTGACATGGTCAAAATCGCAGAAGGCGTGCCAGTCATCGTCAAATGCCCAGCTGAGCAAGACTTCAAAATCACTGCCGAGCAATTAGAAGCCGCTATCACCGATAAAACCAAAATGTTGGTACTGAATAGCCCATCGAATCCAACTGGCATGATCTATACCTTAGATGAGCTAACAGCCATCGCTGAAGTATTGAAAAAACATCCAAAAATCTACGTTGCCTCAGATGATATGTACGAGCACATTCGCTGGACAGGTGATAAATTCTACAATATCTTGAATGCAGCGCCTGAGCTGAAAGACCGCGCCATTATTTTGAATGGTGTCTCTAAGGCCTATGCGATGACCGGTTGGCGTATCGGTTATGCGGGTGGCCCTGCCAAATTGATCGGAGCGATGAAAAAAATACAATCGCAGTCCACTTCATGCCCCACGTCTATCAGCCAAGTCGCAGCAGAAGCCGCTATCGATGGCGACCAAAGCATACTTGAGCCTATGGTAGAAGCTTTTGAAAAGCGTTGTGATTTGGTCGTTGACGGTTTAAATGCGATTAAAGGGATTACTTGCCTGCGTCCTGATGGTGCGTTTTATGTTTATCCTGACATCAAACCTTTAATTAAAGCGGCGGGTTTATCATCCTGTACTGAGTTCTCGGAATGGTTGCTCGATAAGGTTGGCGTGGCTGTTGTACCGGGTGATGCGTTCGGTCTTGGCGGCTATATGCGTATCTCTTACGCTACTGATGAAGCCACACTAAAAGATGCTTTGTCACGTATCGAAAAGGCGGTTGCTGATTTGGACGTGGCTGAATAAGTCTTTAAAAAATCATTCTAAACAACCTCTCTATAACAAGACGCTCCATAATATTTATGTGGGCGTTTTTTTATTCACCTCGCCATTGCTAAATCTTGGTGAAAAACCTCGGATTGTGCTATTAATACAATAATCTTTACTAATTATGCAAAAAAGGCTTGACGTATTTTTTATCTTTGCTAGAATACGCCCCACTTAGCAAGAACTCGTTAGAGACTTCTAAGGCTCGTTATAAGGTTTTAAACGCTTATAGCTTATTCTCCAATAGCTCAGTTGGTAGAGCAACGGACTGTTAATCCGTGTGTCCCTGGTTCGAGCCCAGGTTGGAGAGCCACATTTTAGTTGTAAATTTTTTGAATTATATTTAATTCAATTATGGCATTTGCCAAGACCCTCATCACTTTGATGGGGGTTTTTTTATGGCTGCTGTTTTTTTTCATTTGGAATGGATTTTTTTGGCTGGCAGTGTCTATGCAAACAGAAGCTGCGGAACCTATAGTCAGTGAAAGTAAAATCGATACATCACGTACTGCAGGTACAGTTTTTTCTAGCTTGCTGTGCCTACGCAGACAGAGGCTACAAAAAAACTATACCAGCAGTATCGTAGCGTCTTTAAAGTATTTTAATTATATGTTTAAAAACAAGCATCCCAGCAGCACGGTATTCTTTTGCAAGTGGATTCGCGGTATGGTTATCAGCAAACGCTAGGGTAAAAATATTGAAATATGCGCTTGCTCTTTGTTTTCTTGAATAACATTGTCGTATGCCGAGAGCTGCTCATTTGAAAAGCTATTGGTAAACTGCCACATGGTGGCAAATATCACGGTCAATAACACTGCCATGACGGCAAGGATAACCCATAATGGCGTCTCGCTAGTAAGCGTGTGCTTGATTTGGTCAGGAATCGCCCAAAACGGTGAGAACGCGTTTTTATTGCCGCGTAGATGCTCAATCTCATCGCCCAAACGCGAGATAAGATACCGAATTTTCTCTGGCGCTTCTAAACGATACTTGCCTTGAAAGCCAAGTAGCATCGCATAATGATACACCTCTAAAGCAGGTAGGCGCTTCTCTCCTTGCTCACGCAAACCATCTAAACGCTCAAAGAACTCATTGCCCGCGATTTGCGAACCAAACAAATCCAGTTGCAAAGGATTCATCTCCCAAGCATCTTTTAGGGTTTGAAACTCTGGGTCCTGCGTGGTCATGATGGTCTCATCAATCAGCGCACAGTAAGCGTATTTTGCCTCATGAATGTCTTCTGACAAAAAACCTTTTTTGCGAGCATCAACTTCGAACTTGTCCAAAAATGCATATATCTTTTGCCGAAAACTACGCGGCTCGCTACTAAAATAATGATTACGCAGCAGGAATACCAAATAAAAGCCGTCATACATAATATCGACCAGCGACTGGCTGCTGATACGTTTATCCAGTCCCGCTGCTGAGACTTTTGATGCTACCTCACCCGAATCCAATAGTGAGGGCGCAGAGCCCACTGAATTATTCCCTGACATGATTATTCCTAATGCTTATTGTTTCAAATACTATTTAGTGTCTATTGATCTTTCAACCTTAGCACCACTAGAGACGCGGCATAACTACTGTACGATGGCCATCAGCTCAATTTTTAAATCATCAAAGCCATTTGGCACATAAATACAAATAGATTCAGACTTTAGCATCTCGTCATACAGCTCACCTACTGGCTCGATGGTAAAGTAGCTAAAGCCTGGTCTTACCGGTATCGCGCTAGGTACTTGGGTGACGTGCGAAACAGGAGAGCCTGGCAGCGCAGAGAGAACACGTTTTTCTACTGAGTCAGGGGTCGCAACCTTGAAGCGGCGTGGCACGATGTCGATTAACTCGTGCATCGGTAGCGATGAGCTAACAGACAGATACAGCTGTGAGCCGCGCGTAATTTTGTCACTACTGAGATCACCTGTGTAGTAAGACGGTTTGGTCTGACGTAATGGAATTGAGATAAAGTTGCTGGCAATCACCGTATTGAGCAGCTCACGTATGATCGAGATAATACCGACAAACGATTCGTTGGCATTGTCATGATGATAAGAAGGCAAATCCCCTACTTTATATAATGAGCTAAAAGTAGCCAATTGACTGGCAACATTTAATAGCGCCTCATAAAGCCGTTCTGGGTGTAGTTTGGCATTATTATATAAATGGCTGATCTGAGAGTATGCGGTATTCAGCGTATGCAGCAGCCAAAAAGACGCAATATCTGAAGAGCGAAACTCTAACAAGTCATTGTTAGATTGACGATGATGGTCATACAATGAGGTGGACTTGGTATTAATCATGGTCATCAAACGATAGACTTGCCCAACGAGCGCAGCGTTACTGGTAATATGCACACTCGGGACGATATAATCATTATCGACTTGATAAACGCCTTGGGTGGTACGCACGAGCTTAGCGATCAATAAAGACACCGTATCTTGACTGGGCACTTGCGCAGAATGGCTTAATTGCAGACTTGGCGACAGCTTAATCACATCGATGACCGCTTCAGCGGCTTGACTATATAGGTCTTGCGCCTCAACAGCACCTTTGACATAGCGCGCTGGATTATCACTGTGATCCGTCTGAATATTACTGCCACCGCTATGGACAATTTCTAAGCTTAAAAATACAAAAACCTCATCGCCATTATCTTGAGTATCTAAGGTAACTGCTTTTGGCAATGCATCGGTGCGAGGTGCTTGGTATATGGTACCATCGGGCAATACTGCATAAATACTCTGAAAACTTAATAAATGACTTTCTAATAATTGCTCATCGATCTGAACCTCAGATACCCCATAAGCATAAGGGTGCGCCAGCATCATACTTAATGCTCGCTGCGAGTCATGATACGTGTCTTGAATTTGAAAATGCTGAGGACGCAAAAACAGCCCTTCGCCCCACAATACTCTATGTTTGCTCAAGACAATCTCCTACGAACAGCTGACTAATGGCTGCTGATAATATTTAAGTTTGGTACTAAATGTAGGCGCCAGCGCCGGGTCGATACCCTCAGTAATACTGACATCGCATGCGCCTATATTCAGCGTAAATGGCGTATCAAAATTGAGACTGGCAAGTGGAATAAGAAACTGTGAGCGCTTTTTGGTATACCTTAACCCCACTTTAACGGCGATAAAACGTGCATCTTGTGGAATATTTACCGTCAGACTGGAATCACGATTTGGAATCACACTGACTTCTTTGGCAGCCAATTCTTCAATATCACTGAACTCACTTTCTTCTTCTAAGAACGCAATATAAGCGGTGCTTGCTGTCCCTAGTTTGGCACGTCCAGCATTAGCGTTGGCAGCGGGTTTAATATGGAGTGTTATCTGCTGACGCGTTAGTTTTTCTTGTAGTGCTTGCTGCTCGGCACTCATGGTCGCAAGCTGCTGTTGCTGCTGCTCTAACTGCGCTTGCAAGCTTTGCAAATCGGCACTGTTTTTGCCACTACCAACGATATTACTCATGGTATTTCCAATAGGAGATTCGCCTGCCAGTGCCGACACCTTGTCATTTGATTTGCTCAATTTATCAGTGCTACATCCAGCGAGCACACCGCTTAGCAAACAACCAGTGGCTATTAATGCCATCGGCAATGTCATACATCTGTCCATATTTTCAATTTACCTTAAATCTTATTGTCATTATTGACTGGTCAAAATCTCTGCCATTTCTGGGCGCCCAAGCACCCCTTTTTTACGCAGCTCAACATGGCCAAGATCCATCATACGCCAATCACCACCCCACACAAGTCCAGCAGATTTGGCTACTTTACCATATAATTTATAGCCTCGCATCGCCCAAGGATCCTTTTCACTGATGACAATCTTACCATTTCTAATAAAGGCACTATCACCTGCCAAACCAAACTGATGATAGCTTTTATACGACCCCGCCTTGGTTACGTGAGAGCCTTTTCTGAGCAGCCTTGCTTGCCTTGCTGGGCTACGATAGCCTTCTAAAAGCACCATGTCATAGCCATACTGATCACTCATTACTTTATACACAGTCAACAGCCGTTGAACAAACTCTGAGTTCATTTTTTTCCAATTACGGTCAGCATTTTTGATATTGATATGGCCATTATTTAGATGTGAGGCCAGCATATCACCCGAATAACCCGTACTGTGATCTTGCGTATTTAGCTCAGACAAGTCAGGCTCAGGCAGCATCAGCGGTCTGCCAGCTTGAGGCACATTCGTTTGATTTTCAGGCCAATAGCCTTCCTCCGCTTTATCGGCCTGATAGCTTGCAACTTCGGCCTCTAACTCAGCGAACAACGCCTCAGGCGGCGCTGGCGGCGGTCTCAGGCGCTCTCCTATTAACAGCTGGCTGATTTGTGCGCTTGTAGTGCTGGGCCGCGTATCTTTTGCATGATACACCTCAAGTGAATGACTAGTAATCAAGGCATAACACAGCCCAGCCGTCGCCATGATAATCAACAGTGATAATGCCGATATCACTGGGAGTCGCGAAACATCTATTTTTGCAATAAACCGCCCAAACTGCTTGATACGATAACTAAATGGCTGCTTAGGTGGTTCTGTTGATGAATGCTTGGGTAATGAATGCTTAGTTCTGGGGCTGAATAATCGTTGAAAATAGATCGCAATCTTGCCCAATAATCGCGCGCACAGCTGCCGATCAAAGAGCATGACAATCATCATAATCGATAGCAACGTAAAGAAAGAAACGATCACATACATCATAAGACGATAAAACCAAAACGACGAAAAAAGACAAACAGGCGTTGGTAATTACTATTTTGTCAGTATTATATAGATAAAACATCTTCGTTGGAAATAAAGCCGACTTAATTATGCTATTTTCTTATTCTCCTGCCTTGGTTTTATTAATGCTGACGGGCTTTATACGAACGATTTATTATTAATATTGACTTAATAACGTGATAGACCTTATTAGTTCAGCTATTTATTAAAAAAATATAAAATTATCATTTCTACTTATTGTTGAATACGATCTTAGTAAAATAATATTAGTAAAATAAAGTCATTAAATTTAGTAGAAAGAACCTTGTAAATGCCATAGAATACTGCCTATAAATTTTGTAAACATAGTCATAAATACAATAAAAAACCAAACAAACAAGAGGTTTAAATAAGTGGGCGCAAAAAAAATACTGTCTTATGGCCGCTTTGTTGTCGTGATGCTCTTAGTGGCTTACCTGATTTTGGTCTGGATGTACTTTAAAGACAATGCTCGACAGCTTACCTCGTCCGGTTTGTTACTGTGGTTTGTTGCTATCCCCCTATTATTTGTTGGCGTTATCATGATGCTGTTGTGGTGGCAAAAAAGATTAAACAGCCAAGAAAGAGAAGCGTTAGATAGCACTGGGGCAAAATCTGATAAAAAAGCCCCCGTCAAACTGCCTGATACTTATCAGTTGTTTATCTATAGCCGTGTTTGTTTGCCCGAGGGGGATAGCTGGTCTGATGTGGTAGACAACGATGAAGACCTGACAGTATTAAGCGAAGATCTGATGGATATGGATGGGCTGCCAATACTGACCAAACCCATCGCCAGACTCACCGATGCTGCCTCCTTACCCTATGCTTACCTTTATGATGATTCTTTAGCAGACTCGGATTTTGATGATAACGAAGATACGCATACAGAGCACATGCCAGCGTTAAATGATGTAACTTTACGCTTATGCTCATTGGTTTATGAGCAGCTTGCGTCAAGCGATGAGATATTGTATATCCTCGCCGAGCACTTCCATCAGTACCATAAAAATAACAATACCCAACCCAACTCAGCCATTGATGTCCATCCTGAGTGGCAGCAGCATTATTTAGCGAGCGCCAGTGAAGAAAACAGCCAACCAGATAATGAGTCAGCCAATGACTCAAGCAACGATGACACGCTTTCTGTCTCTGCAGGTACATCGCTCGCCAAGCTACCCATTTATTTGTGCCTCCCTGCCAGCGCCGACTCAGCGTTACTTATTGCAGCCATCAAAGAGCAACTAGCGACCTACGGTATTCCTGAAGCACTACTCTCTATTGAAGTCATTCCGACTGATGATGTCACTATAAAAAATAACGTAGAAGATAGTATAGAAGATAACGTTGAGCTTGATGGTAGTCATGGTATTCATGGACCTAGCAAGTTTATTAACCGATATCTGATCCCATTGTCTCAGTCATCCGCCCCTGAGCTTTGCTTAATGCTCATTGCTGACTCACAGATAAATGAAGAATGGTTAGATGCTCATATGTACTCAAACTCTGCTTTTAATGTCATTCCTACCGAAGCTGGTGCGCTGTTGGTGTTTTCTAATCAAGCGGCTCAAGATGTACTCAATATCGATTCCAGTGCCAGTATTTTATTGACTGAGATTTGCGCCCCAAGTCCTAAAGATAGTGACGTTAAAAACAACAATAAACGCAGCTATTTCCAACACCTAACGGCTATCAAAAATCTATTGATAAACAATAACCTCTCACTGTCACCGACCGATACGACCGCGCTAAAAACCACTGATAAACCGACAACAAAACCAAAAAAAGAATCGTCTGACATCAAAGACAAAACTAATAACAAGACTAATGTCTCTCTAGCAGATATGAGTATTACCACTATTTCAGACATTAATCCATTAAAACAACCTTATGACCTATCAACGTATATGAACTTTCTCGAAGCATTTATAGCAAAAGGCGCTCTAGTAAATGAACATCATTTAGGGCATTATATGCCATTAAATAATTGGTTATCACCGTTTATCAGCTTATCACTGTTTGTTAATATGGTGGAAAAAAATCAACAAGAGTCAGATGAGATATTTTTAGTTACCCAACATAAGCACTGCTCTATGCTTTGGTTAGCAGACTTTTCTCAGACGCCTGAATCATAGCTTTGACAACTCTTTATCGTTGTAAATACTCGCTTTATTATCTTAAGACCACAC
>NZ_JBQSXN010000107.1:0-8878 GCF_052378235.1 Psychrobacter sp. AOP3-A1-26 | reverse complement strand
TATATAGGCAGTTCTATATAAAATCGAGACGTTGGTAACCACGTACTACGGTTATCAATTTTTCTTGCTTGCTGTTCGTAAACGTGACAGGGGCTACGAAAATTTTAATCCAGTAGCACTCGTATCGGTTTTAAGGTGAATCAGCTATATAATAAAGGTTTGTTAAACCTGAAGGTGAATGACCTTACAATAGAGCTGTAAATATTTTGTTAAGTAAAGAAATTATTGTAAATTTATTATTGATAATAATTATCGTTTGCATTATCATCTACGCTATTCTACTCCGGTTAAAATAAAAGTTAGGCTGTTATGAGTTCAACGGATTTAGACGCGCCACCACTTAGGTCAATACTCATTGCTATTATCATAGTGGTGACGCTACACGTGCTCACGGCAGTAGCATTGGTGGCGATAAAACCGGCTGAGATAAAAGTCGAGCCAGAAAAAGACACGCCACCTATCGAGATAGAGATGGTGACGTTACCTACTGAACCTGCCGAGAGTGTGGATGCTGAGGTAGAAGTAGTGCCAAAAAGTAAACCACAGCCAAAATCAGAGCCTAAGCCAAAACCAAAACCTGTAGTTGTTAAGCAAGAGAAGCCAGTGGTAAAAGAGAAGAAACCAACGGTTCAGAACGAGAAACCACCGCAGAAAAAACCTACAGAAAAGAAAGTAGAAAACGAGCCACCAGAGAAAAAACAGCCTAATCTTGATAAGGAAACTGCTGATGAACGCCGCCGTATCATAGCCGCGCAGGCAGAAAAAGCAGCGCAAGCTGAAAAGGCGGCGCAAGCAGAACGAGAAGCGCAAGCAGCTGCTGATGCTAAAGCAGCTAGAGAGGCGCAAGCATTAGTTGACGCCAATGCTAAAGCTGCGAAAGAGGCTGCTAAAAAAGCCGCTGCGGCAAAACAAGCCGAAGAAGTCGCTGCTCAAGCAAAAGCTGATGCGGAGGCTAAAGCTGCCGCTGCCGTGAGTAATCAGCCTGTTAACTTTACGGCCAGCGCTGCTAACTGGGCTTCTGCCCCCAACTTTAGCTTTCCTAGTCGTGCGGCTCGTAGAGCACGTTCAGGTGATATGCTCAAAGTTGTGCTGATATTGAGAGTGAATAAACAAGGCGGTATCGATAGTGTACGTGTTGCTCAATCGTCTGGAAACACGGGCTTGGATACAGAAGCAAAACGTCAAGTACGCTCTGGTAAATTTAAACCCTTTACAGAAAATGGTGTGCCAGTTGTCGGTAATGTCACACTGCCAATCGATTATCCCGTTCCATAAAGATATGACAATAAATAACTGAATTGCGCTACTGTTGCAAACCATAAATGACAAGTCATAAAACATCACATTAAGGAGTCTGATATGGACTTTACAACCTACTGGCAATATAGCGATATGGTGACCAGAACCCTGTTCTTTTTGCTACTCGCCTTATCTATTTTCTCTTGGGTAACCGGTATCATACGGATACTACAAAGCCGTAAATTGGCTGCCAATGTCGCCGATGACTTGAGCCAGAAAATTCAGGCTAAACAAGCAGAGTTAATAGAGTCGGATACAGCGACACGTCGTTTGGTGATAGAGCAGACTTTACTCAAACATATCGGTCGCTATCGCTTTGCCAGTGAGCGCGGACTACCAATTCTCGGCACGACCGCGGCGATTGCGCCATTTATTGGTCTATTTGGGACGGTGTGGGGTATCTTTCATGCGCTGCATAATATTGGCACGACGGGACAAGCAGGCTTGGGACAAGTGGCAGGGCCGGTTGGTGAGGCGCTGATTATGACAGGTCTTGGTATTGCAGTGGCGATTCCAGCGGTGGTGTTTTATAACCTTGCCGTACGTATCAATCGCCGTGTGATGTACCACGCCAATGACAGAGCGCATGATTTATTGGCGCAATCAACCGAGCTTGCCGCCGCACAGCAACTATCAATGCAGCACGGTACTACGGCTACCCAAGCTCAATCAGCGACAACGATAAACTCAGATAGACAAACTGCTCAAGCGTCAGAACATTATAATAAATCAGCAACATCGCAGCTATAAGCGCTGTTTATTGAGAATGTTATTTATTAATAATGTTTTGAAATCCAAAAAGGCGCCTCTGAGGCCGGTTAAAACGCACTAACGGCAATGATTATAACGAAACGTATTGAGAGTAATTATGGCATTTCAATTGGGTGATGATGACAGTCAAAGCATGAGTGAGATGAACCTCATTCCGCTTATCGATATCATGCTGGTATTGATGATTATATTTTTATTGACGGCGACTGTGTTGAATCCAACGGTACCATTAAACCTGCCAAAGACCAGTGCCGAGGTAAATGAGCCGCCACCAGAAGCCATTCAAATTAGCATTGATAAAGACGCAGGAATATTTTGGGACAGTGATCCGATTAGTATGGAGGAGTTAGAGCAGCGTCTACAACAGCAAAGCGCTGAAAACAAAGACCCTTCAGTACAATTGAGTGCGGATAAAGAAGGCAAGTACGATACGGTCGCGCAAGTATTGGCAGCAGCCAGTCACGCCGGATTGACCAAAATATCCTTTGTTAATGAATAGCTTTGTTAATAAAGCATTTTTGTGATACCTATTTGTGATACATAAGATACATAAAAGGTATCGGCTAACTCGTGGCATTTATATGTTGATATTTATACCTTTTATAACTGCTTTATATGATTAAACTTACCGCTAAAACCAGCAAGCCTATTAATAGAAAAATAGCCAACACAATAAGAAGAATCATTAAAATAATAAACTTTCTCCAGCCTCACATGGGCAACCTTGTGAGGTTTCCTTTATTTTAATGTAGTCTTAACCTTTAAAGACATCGAGCCGTAATACGGCTTGTATATGTTGGAGCTATTTTAATAACACGTTAATTGAACCGTACTACTTCTGTTTTGAGCTGATTATAGGTAACCATTACCAACCATAGCCAAGTGGGCGATGGCCGTAACCGAAACGTCCAGGGCCATAACCAAATGGATAAGGCGAGCGTAGATAGTCAAGGTCGCGCTGACGAATATAATAGTAGCGTCCTTGCGAATAAGCTTCTTCTAGCTTCTCAATACCTTCGAGAGGACAAACAGGCTGCCAATCATAACCTTCACGGCCGAGCTTATAAGCATTGAGCTCGGTACAATAGTTTTTTAGCCCTTGCTGTCGGCCTTGCTCCCATTGAATACGGTTTGGCGTAGCGCCGACTACGCTGGCACATTGATTAGCATACTGACCGAAATACGCGCCTGAGCGACCACGGATACCGTCGGCATAGCCCACTTCTTGCCAGTTACTGCTTTGACATTGCTGCGGCGTTAGGCTTTGGGTGGTTGCACAGCCTGATAAGGTAAATAAAGCCGCACCCATTAGTGATAGAGCAATGCTGGATTTACTCGTGGCTTTATTGGCCAGTTTATTAGCAAAATTAGCGGCCGATGAGTTTCGCTTAATAATATTATTCATAATAAACCTGCGCGCGTCTAAAGTTATGGTTTATCATAGCACCTTTTTAGGCGCACGACTTTTTGTATCTTGTTATTGTGACTATGTCTAATTGAGCTAAGTGTTTGATCTGCCACTATAAATAGGCATGTCGTTATGAGCCGTTCAACTGGCTATCCAGTGGTTGTGAGATTTTGCTGCTTGATTTTTAATGGTTCGTGCTCATTATAAGTAACGGTATACTCGTCGTCTATTCGCCACCCCTTCATTTAGTTAAAAGGCCAGACCATCATGGGAACATTGATTGGCGTTATCATTGTACTATTCGTATTAGGGAGTATGATGGCGCTCAAACCTAGCGGTATTGATCAGCGTTTGGATAAGCTGCGCATGACCGCGCGTCGGTTGCAGTTGAACCCAAAACTCGTCACCTGTCCTGATTGGGTTAAGGGGAAGGACAATGAATATGGTCGCGGGATGATGGGCCAGTACTGCTTGGTGCTAGAAGATACGAAGTTGCCGCATACGCGCTATCAAGTGATCGATGGGCAGTGGCGACCAGACAGAAGTTTTATCGATACCAAGAGAGACGACGTCAAACTCACTATCCCAAGTATCACTCGGCCTAGTCAAAACAATAGCAATACGGCTGTAAAAAAGATTGATTTTAGTTTGGATAAAATGCCATTGGATTTGCCAGTTAGTATCGAGCCGTTTGTCAAAGGCCTATGGACCAAGGCAAATAGCATCGTCATTTATTGGGAAGATATCGCTTATGTACGTCCGTCAACCAATCCTACTTATCAGAAGAAACTGATTGAAGAAGATTTATTGGCGTTAAAAGAAAAGCTTGAGCAATGGGCTATAGAGGTGCATAAAAAGCCCAAGAGCTAGTAAATTGTTTTTTAATCTCCATTAATGTGTAATATGCAAGTACTTTTGGCATACTCTCAGTCATTTGCAGTTGACAGTTTAACGCTTAGCAGTGTAACGTCTTTATAACTGATTTTTTGTCTTATAGTTATTGCTTGTTTTATAACCGCTTTTTATCGGCAGCTACCACTACAATAATTCGCTGAGCAATTATAGCTAATTACTATAAATTGCCGTGCTGCCGAATGTATCCTTACTTTAATTTACTTATTATGGTGTCGTCACACATGGCAAAAACTACAACCAAAAAAAAACCAGCATCCGCTGCTGGCAATCCAAAAGGCAAGTCTTTAGTGATTGTAGAATCACCCGCCAAGGCAAAAACGATTAATAAATACCTTGGTGATGATTTCGTTGTCCGTTCAAGTATCGGTCATGTTCGAGATTTACCCGTTGGTGCGAGCAAGAGCGCCAAAAAACCAGCAGCAACCAAAAAAGATGAGAGTCTGACCAAAGAAGAAAAAACCCAGCAAGCATTGGTACGGCGTATGGGCGTCGACCCTGAACATAATTGGGCGGCAGTCTATGAAGTATTGCCAAATAAAACCAAGGTCATCAAAGAGCTCAAAGCCTTAGCCAAAGACGCTGACAAAATCTATCTCGCAACGGATATGGATAGAGAAGGGGAAGCTATTGCTTGGCATCTCAAAGAAGTGATTGGCGGCGCGGACAGTAAATATGAGCGCGTGGTCTTTAACGAGATTACCAAATCTGCCATTCAAAACGCCTTTAAGCAGCCCTCCAAACTCGATATTGATCGCGTCAATGCCCAGCAGGCAAGGCGCTTTTTAGACCGTGTGGTTGGTTTTATGGTATCGCCGCTGCTATGGCAAAAAGTCGCTCGTGGTCTATCTGCGGGGCGTGTGCAATCGGTTGCCATGCGCTTGGTCGTAGAAAGAGAACATGAGATTCGTGCCTTTATCCCCGAAGAATACTGGCAGATTCATGCGGATACTCACGTTGCCAGTAGCAAAAAGGACGCTGAGCAAATCGCGATTCGTTTAGAAGCCACTAAACAAGGCGGCAAAACGCTTAAGCTGGTCAATAAAGAACAGACCGATAAAGTCCTAGAAGTTCTTAACACAAATGACTTTATCGTTAAAGAGCGTGAAGAGAAACCAACGCAATCTCGTCCAAGTGCGCCTTTTATTACCTCGACTCTGCAACAAGCCGCCAGCACACGGTTGGGATTTTCTGTTAAAAAGACCATGATTTTAGCCCAGCGATTGTACGAAGCGGGTCATATTACTTATATGCGTACCGACTCTACCTTTTTGTCCGGTGATGCGTTAGCTGCGGTACGTGGTTATATCGAAGACAGCTACGGCGAAAAATATGTGCCAGAAAAACCAAACTTCTACGGCAACAAGCAAGGCGCACAAGAGGCGCATGAGGCGGTTCGTCCTTCTAACGTCAATATGAAGTCAACCCAGTTGAAAGGGGTTGAGCGTGACGCGATACGTTTGTATGAGCTGATTTGGCGTCAGTTTGTTGCTTGTCAGATGCTGCCAGCTAAATACCTGTCAGTGAATCTATTCGTCAGTGCCAATGACGTTGAGCTAAAAGCCCGCGGTCGTACCCTGGTGTTTGATGGCTTTACTAAGGTTATGCCACCCGCTAAGACCGACGATACTTTATTACCTGACGTCAAAAAAGGCGATAAGTTAACGCTTGATAAGCTAGATCCGAGCCAACACTTTACCAAGCCGCCACCGCGCTATACCGAGGCAAGCTTGGTCAAAGAGCTTGAGAAAAAAGGTATCGGTCGTCCATCGACCTATGCATCTATTATCTCGACTATTCAAGACCGTGGTTATGTGAAGCTTGAAAACAAGCGCTTATTTGCTGAAAAAATGGGCGATATCGTCACCGATAGACTGACGGCAAGCTTTCCAGACTTGATGGATTATACCTTTACCGCCGCGCTTGAGGATAAGCTTGACCATGTCGCTGAAGGCGATACGGACTGGAAAGATGTCCTCGATAACTTCTACGGTGATTTTAAAACTACCCTCGATCGCGCTAAAGAAAAAGACGGCATGCGCCCCAATGACCCAACCGATGTCCCAGACGTACATTGCGATCTTTGTGATCGTCCGATGCAGCTGCGTACTGGTTCAACGGGTGTATTCTTGGGCTGTACCGGTTATAACTTACCACCGAAGGAGCGCTGTAAAGGTACCAAAAACTTAATGCCAGTCGAAGCGTTTGCCAATCTTGACGACGCCGAAGGCGATGATGATGCGGCCGAAGTCAGAGACTTGATGGAGAAAAAACGCTGCCCGAAATGTGGTACGGCAATGAATGGTTATATCGTCGATGGCGGCCTCAAGCTACATGTTTGTGGTAATAATCCTGATTGCGATGGCTACATTTTAGAAGAAGGTAAGTTTGAAGTCCCAGGCTCAGATGCCCCAACCATCGATTGTAATAAGTGTGATGGGCAGATGGAGCTAAAGACTGGACGTTTTGGACCGTACTTCGCTTGTCAGAAATGTGACAACACACGTAAAGTGCTCAAAACGGGTGAAGCAGCGCCGCCGCGTATGGATCCAATCCATATGCCAGAGCTAAAATCGACCAAGCACGATGATTACTTTATCTTGCGTGAAGGGGCCGCAGGCATGTTCTTAGCGGCGTCTAAGTTTCCAAAAGTACGCGAAACACGGGCACCAAAGTTGGCTGAGCTGAGACAGATTAAAGATAAAATGGAAGATAAATTCCAGTATTTGTTTGAAGGCCCAGATGAAGACCCTGATGGTAATCCAACAATACTGCGTTGGTCACGGAAGAAAAAAGAGCAATATATCGGCTCTGAAAAGAACGGTAAAGCATCGCGTTGGGGAGTGTATTGGCGTAAAGGCGAGTGGGTAGAAGAGTCGTAAACTCCTTTACCTTTAGACTTTCTATTAAAGGTTTGTTGTTTATACGATAAACATTGCTTTAAGCCACAAAAAAACCTCTTAGACTCTAAGAGGTTTTTTTGTGTGGCTAGCTACTTGTGTAACTAATTAATAGTATTAAACTTAAACGTTATTAGCTTTTTTTAATGATACCACAAGCGACGCGATCGCCTGAATCACCTGCTGGCTGGCTGGTATAGTCATCAACGCCGCCATGAACGATAAAGGCTAGGCGGTTGACACTATATTTACCACCTTCAGCGGCAGAGATTTTTTTATTCACATAGTTGATCGTAGCCACGCCATCGTCGTTGGCGGTTAGGTTAGGCAGATCACCAGCATGGCCATCCATGTCATCTGGGTTAGAATGAGGATTGTTGTCTGGGTTGAAATGACCACCTGCCGCTTTACCCATAGCATCGCAGCTGCCCGTTTCATGGATATGTAGTGATACAGTCTTACCCGGCTGCAAATTCATGAGCTTACCGTAAACTTGTACACCGCCATCAACTGGACGTAGAAAAACTTGACCCACTTCACTTTTTTTGCCATCGACCGCATTAATGGTTGATTTTAATGTGGGTTGGTTAAGTGGATTGCCCGTTTGCATTTGGCCCTCTACTGTCTGACAGCCAGTCATTGCTAACGCTGAACCACATAATAAAGCACTTGCAAGCATTGTCTTATTCATTATTATCTCCATTTGTATTTAGAATTTAACGAGTTTTCTTAATCTCGCCACTAGTATAGCTAAGCTGTATCGCTAGATATTCATTAAAAGCGCAACAAAGCGTTAATATATGTAAGTCCTATATAAAACATATAATTAGATGAGCTTAACATTTGCTTAAGTTAACATAACGCGATGATAAGATAAGATGACGAAATAAAACGATGAATCGGTGAGCGGTAATGCAAAATAGCAGTGGTAAGAGATATCAGTTTCTATAATTAGAATTTTAATAATAATTTATGTGAGGTTTTATATGAGTACATTGACTAAATTAGCAGGAAGCACAGTATTAGTTTTAGGTATGATGAGCGCGGGTACCATGACGGCGCAAGCCGCATCACAAACAGGCGATTTGCACTATAATGCCGATTGCGGTGTCAAAGAGCTGCGCATGGCAAAGGGCAGCTATGATGTCAATCGTGCCGGTGCTATTAAAGGCGATAAATTCTGTGAATATCAGTTTTATGCCAAAAAAGGTCAAAAAGTAAGCGCGACAATCGTCGGTAGCAACGACTTATATCCTGTACTTTATGGCACCAATTCGCCAGATATTAGTACTGAGACGGTGGCATTGGATAAGACAGGCGAGCATACCATTCGTGTGTTACAACCACGCAATCAAGCCCGCGAAGGTAATACGCCAAAGCCATATTATATGACGGTGACGATTAAGTAAGCACTATAGTCAGTTCGAAATAACATTGAGACTTTAAAACTATCGTGCTACTGGTATAAATTTCACTAGCGTGCTGTGTCTACGCTGACATAGGCTGCGCAAAATACATCCCAGCGGTACTGTATCGGTTTTAAAGTAAATAGACTATATCTATCATCAGAAATATTCAAAATAAAAAA
>NZ_JBQSXN010000106.1:0-9039 GCF_052378235.1 Psychrobacter sp. AOP3-A1-26 | reverse complement strand
AAATAATTTGATAAAATAAATTCTAAGGATAAGTATCAATGAGCGATAAAATACATGATTTGGGGTCAGGTTTTTGGAATATACGCGGCTCATTTCGCATTGGTGGTGTCTTAAATATTGGCACCCAGTGCTCACTAGTGAAGCTAGACTCGGGGCGCTTTGTATTTTTGGACAGCTACGCGCTCACTGATGAGGTACGCAATAAAATCATGGCATTGACCAATAATGGGCAAGATGTCGAAGCGGTACTAAACGTACATCCTTTTCATACCGTTCATTGTGCGCAAATGGCAAAAGACTTCCCGCAAGCGACATTTTATGGCAGCAGCCGTCATCATAAAAAAATTCCTGAAGTACAGTGGGCAGACGATTTGGTCGAAAGTAATGCTGTCGCTCAGCGCTACCCTGAGCTTGAGTTCTCAATGTCAGAGGGCATCCATTACATCTCACCCAATGAGATGATTCATGCAGGCTCACTATTGGCATACCATCCTGCCAGCCAAAGCCTACACGTCGACGATACTTTTATGAGCCCACCGATGAAGCTATTAGAGGCGGTACTGCCCGAGCTAATACTACACCCAACGACCAAAAAAGCACTAAAAAATGAGCCAAACGCAGGTAAGCAATATTGTGATTGGGCAACCCATTTGGCCCATGAATGGCGCGATGTGCGCAACTTCTGCGCTGCACATTCGTACTTAGTGACGTTTAACACAGGTGAGTTTGAAGTGGCACTATTAAAAGCGATTGATAAAGCTCGTCCAAAGTTAGAAAATGCTTAGCTTCTGACGTATGCTACCAATGTAGAAAAGAAAGAAGGTTGCCAAATGAAGTTGCCAAGTAAAATAACCCCCATAAGTTGGACAAACTTATGGGGGTTATTTAAATAATGCTACTCGAAATAAATTACGCTCGAAACAGTAATGTTGTCAGCTCATCCTGATTATTAATAATATCTGCCAATGTATAACCCTCAAGGACTTTAAGAAATGCGGTTAGCGCCTCAAAGAACACCCCTTTTAGTTGGCATGCTGGGCTAATCACACAGCCTGATGATTTATGCTTTGTTTCATCGATAAGGGTGATCGGCAGGCCTGCCGAATGCACATGACGACCGTCATTACTACCATCATTCTCTGGTGTCGCAAAGCACTCGACCAAATCAAAATCAGGTTCTATCTGTTTAATCAGTACGCCCAAATTGATGTCTTTAGGCGCACATGCCAAGCGTATTCCGCCATTCTTACCGCGCACGCTCTCTATATAACCCAGCTGACCCAATTGGTGAATAATCTTGGTCAAATGACTTTTAGAAATACCATAACTATCGGCAATATCACTGATGTTTGCGAGTAATGGTGGCTCTGGTCTCACGGCTAAATAGATTAACGAGCGCAGTGCATAATCACTATAATTGGTTAGTCGCATTTATGTGCGCTCCTATTTCATATAAATTTTTCAAATATTTATCGGCCTAAACTCCGGCATTTAAACCTTATCGTACTCATAGAATCGTATCTATGCCACATAAATTCAAGTAGCCAGTAAATCGATCTTGATAAAAAGAGTCGCTTTTTGGCAACGGTAGCATTACAACGCTCTAGCCAAACAAACCATCGGGTCTAGGACGCGCCAGCAGCGGCAAATAACTGATACAAAACAGCACGAAGCAAGCAATCCATGCGCCTTGAGCAATCATAATCCATAATAGATAATGACTCATATCGGCTAGTGGCAACAGCACTCGGCTAACAAACACCAGCACCATCAAACCATACATAAAGTTTACCGTTTTGGGTGGCTGATGAATGCTGCGTCCCGTATGCCCAAGCGAGACCCGGGTCATCATCGCTACCGTCATCATCCCCACACCAGAAATCGCCAGCCCATGCATAGCCATACTATGAGTATAGCCTAACCACGGTTGTAGCGCGTACAGTAAGAAACTCAAACACATACCCAAGAACGCGATATATAGCGACCAAAGCAATGGTTTTTGCCAAATCCTGCGATGGTACCACCCTACTAAGCGAACGATATTAACCACTGCGACGCCAAGCGCCGTAATCGTCAGCAAGTACTTATTAGGGTAAAATAAATCACTGATAAAAAAGGCTAAAAAGAACAATAAGCTTGCGACATCTTGTACGTTACTATTACGCAGCTTAATGACTTCCGTCGTCCCCATACTCAGACCACGCTCAATAAAGAATGGCACCACGCGGCGGCCAATAGTCAAAACCAAACCAATGATTAAATAAAAACCCAGATAGATGCCTATTTTGGTCATATTCATATCGGCATTGATAACACCCCAATAGCAAAGCCCATTACCGAGGGTTAGTAATACCAGTTTTGCTAAGATACCCATTTGCTTGTATTGCTTAACCTGTAATACCGCTCGTGATATCACCCATGCCATGGTGCCTATAAATAATAAATCAAACACTGCCGCTGCATATAGCAACGATATACTGCTACCAGCAACCGTCAAGCCAAGCCCAAAGCCTATCCAACCAAGACGTCCCAGCAACCAACAGCCAAATATGCCCAGTAGCTTGTAGCCATGCGGCATCATTACCCCTGTCCAAGTCTTCACCGCGGTCAGCAAAAACCCTGCGATGACCGCCAATGCATAACCATAAACCATCTCGTGGCCGTGCCAATACAGCGGATTTAATACTTGTGCGTCAATATCTGTATGACCCGTAAATACAAAAGCCCATAGCACCATTGTTAACACCGCAAATAGCGCGGCAGCACTAAAAAATATGCGAAAGCTCAAATTAAGAATAGGGTGTGGAGAGCTAGGTGGCTTGCTAGGTAAACTGATTGATTGCATAGCGATCTTCTTAGGATTGATTTTGTCTTAGTTTTATCGTTAACTTCGTAACATTCATTTTAAATGAATGTTACAGATTATTCAATCTGTTTAACACTATATAGTTGATGTACTTTAACATAGCCCTGCCAGTGCCATGGCTGAATGTTCAACACGCCCTAGCCATTTTTTAATCCATCTAGATGTCCACCGTTTGAATTGGGGGCACGCTCTAGGTTATTCTAGTCATAAGCATTGACACTCGTCAACCTGACTGCTTAAATGGTTTATACTTAGGAGAATGTCATGACTGAAAAACACACTTTGACTGAAAGGCATAAAATCATCAATAAATTTTTGATGAAACTGACCAAAGAAGCGCCACAGATGTATTATGCCCCGACATCTGAAGTCGCTCGCAGTATCCATATCATGATAAAAGAGCACACCAACCGCTTATCGGTAGAAGAACAAGCGCTGGTCAAGCATATGACTATCGAAGAAATTCAGGATACCTTAGGCTTTCATTTGTAAATAAAAACGCAAGAAGTAGCATAACACCCTCTCTTATGGATAAAAAAATACTGCCATTATGGCAGTATTTTTTTATATTCAAGCGCTAAGCCACAAGCCAAGAATACAGGCTTAAGACAGGCAAGCTTGGAATGACCAATCCTAAAACGCCTAACATTAGAACAGATATAGTTGATTCACTTTAAAAGCGATACGAGTACTACTGGAGTAAATTTTTCGCAGCCTCTGTCACGCAAGCAAGAGAAATTTATAACAGTGGCACTTGGCTAACAACGTATCGACTTTATTTAGAACTACCTATAGCTACTAGAATGGATAGTCGCGTGGCTCATGTTGCATCGAAATCCAATGCGTTCTGGTGAATTCTTCTAGTACCCACTCACCATTGAAACGGCCAATACCTGAATTTTTCTCACCGCCAAATGGTACGTTACTTTCATCGTTCACAGAGACATCGTTGATATGTGTCATGCCCGCTCTAATGCCACGAGCGAAGCGCAACCCTTTTGCCATATCTTTTGTGAACACAGCGCTAGACAGACCATACATGGAGTCATTGGCTATCGATAGTGCATCATCTTCGTCTTTGGCACGAATGATGCCAACCAATGGCCCAAACACTTCATGGCGTGACAAATCCATCTCTCGGGTGACATTGGTAAAGATATGCGGAGGCACTAGCTGACCTTTAATCTCACCGCTCAATAGCATTTTGGCACCTTCTTGCTGTGCTTTAGCGATTTTGTCTTTGAGTGATTCAACTTGTTTTTCATTGATGATTGGACCGACTGCCGTGTCTTTTTTGTTAGGATCGCCAACGTTTAAGGTTTTAACATGAGCCAAGAAACGCTCAACAAAATCATCATAAATCTCATCTTCAACGATAATGCGATTGATAGCGATACAGATTTGTCCTTGATGGAGAAACTTACCAAAGACCGCTGCTTTGACCGCTTGCTCAATATCAGCGTCTTTTAGTACCACAAATGGACTGTTGCCCCCTAATTCAAGCGCTACTTGCTTGATGTAATCGCCACCATTGGCCAGCTCGCCAATATGCTTGCCGACTGAGGTTGAGCCAGTGAACGATACCAAGCTTGGGATATCATGGGTCACGATAGCATCGCCTATTTCGCTACCAGCACCAACGACGACGTTGAGCAGTCCTTTTGGCAGACCTGCCTCTTCAAATACTTTTGCGAGCAGTAAACCACCAGTAATTGGCGTATCACTTGCGGGCTTTAATACGACTGCATTGCCAAGGGCTAATGCTGGCGCGATAGAACGCTGGGTCAAATGTAGCGGGAAATTCCATGGGCTGATAACGGCGACGACTCCGATTGGCTCACGATAAATGAAATTTTCTTTGCCAGGGGTGTTAGATGGGCGAATCTCGCCATGCACACGGTTAGGGAAAGTTGCAGCCTCAAGCGTAATCGCCCGCGCATTACCAAACTCTGCCAGCGCTTTAATGCGCGTGCTGCCAGACTCTTTGATAAGCCAATCGACAACTTCATCTTGACGCTGATCTAAGATATTGACCACGCTATATAGAACAGAAGCACGCTCGATTGGGGTTTTTTGCGCCCATTCTTTTTGTGCTGCATTGGCGGCTTTATAAGCCTCATCCAGCTGCTTATCCGTGGCTTGCTGAATCTCTACTAGCGTATCGCCATTGTATGGATTGACATTGGTATTGACGCTATCATCTTTACCGCTTTGCCACTCCCCTGCGATATATTGCAGGTGAAAATTCTTATAAGCATTGGCTTTAGTGCTATTGGTATCAGTTGACATAATTATCCTTATTTATTTATTTGTTTTTTTGACTTTAAATGAAGCTTTATAGCTAGCAAATCAAAACGCAACTTGCTAGACGACTGGTCTAATGCTACCATAGAGGCACTAAAAGCGAGAAGCATTTGTCATTAAGTATTGTTGAAAAACGTAACCTTAAAAGTAATCTTAAAAAATGCCCGCTTATAATCAGCTTATAAATAAAGACAAGATCTAAGGTTAATAGAAGTCTTAATGAATCACATTTATACCATCTAAACAACCTTATACTATCTAACATCCTAGGAGGACATTACCCGTATGTCTGCTCAATCAACCACCATTGCACCCGATACAAAAACCCACCTATTAGAAATAGGCTATCAGCTGATCGCCAAAAAGGGTTTCACGGCTGTCGGTATCAAACAGATACTAGACACAGCAGGTGTACCTAAAGGCTCGTTTTATCATTACTTCGCCTCAAAGGAAGCTTTTGGGGAAGCCATTATCAGTCACTACTTTACCAATTATAAGGCGCGTTTAGATAGCATCGCCCATCAGAACGTTGATGCTCAGCAAAAGCTCTACAATTACTTTCAGAACTGGTATGACACCCAGCAAAATGGCTGTGATCATGAAAAATGCTTGGTGGTCAAGCTCAGCGCTGAGGTAGCTGATATGTCAGAGCCCATGCGCATAGCGCTCAATGCTGGCTATCAGCAAACCATCGCTTGGCTTAGTGAACAAATCAAAGCGGGTTGGGCAGACAACTCTGTGCCACAGCCTGAAAACATAGCGGCCGAAAGCATGGCCAAGCGCTGGTACTTTGCTTGGCTTGGCGCCAGCTTAATTGCCAAAATCAGTCAAACCAATACCCCGCTTGCAGAAGTATGGCAAATGACCACCTCACAAATGGGACGCTAATGCTATTAGCAACATTTTAGCGATTCATCAGTACACGACACAGCCTAAAATAATCGAGTTATAAGAGAGTTTTGTAAATACTACTAGACGACTGGTCTATTTAATGTACAATGCCTCCAGATGCAAAAAACGAAATGGCTAATTTGCTACTGACATTTTTGCGACTCATATACTTAATACACCTCTAATAAATCTACAATTAACATTAGGATTCTTATGAATAACTTTCAATATTACAATCCAGTACGTATCGTCTTCGGTGAAGAACAAATCAAACAACTTTCAGACTTAGTCCCAAGTGATGCCCGCGTACTTATCACTTATGGTGGCGGTTCAGCACAGCGCACAGGCACACTAGACGAAGTAAAAGACGCGTTAGCAGCGAGCGGTAACCGTGAAGTATTTGAGTTTGGTGGTATCGAACCAAACCCCGAATTCACTACCCTATTGAAAGCTGCTGATATGGTCAATGAGCACAATATCGACTTCTTACTCGCGGTCGGTGGCGGCTCAGTTATCGATGGCAGTAAGTTTGTCGCGTTGGTGTCTTCACTAACCGAAAACAACGGCGCTGTCTCACGTGATAAAGCATGGGAGGCACTCACCAGCTATTGCAAAAATATCGATTCTGCCATCGACTTGGGCGCAGTATTGACCATTCCAGCCACTGGCTCTGAGATGAATTCGGGCGGCGTGGTCAATCATAGCGAACGCCAAGCAAAACTGCCCTTTGGTAACCCATTAGCTTTCCCTAAATTCTCGATTTTAGATCCGACTAAAACCTTAACACTACCTAAGCGTCAAGTGATGAACGGGGTTGCTGATGCTTTTGTCCACGTCATTGAGCAGTATTTGACTTATCCCGTCAATGCCAAAGTACAAGATGCCTTTGCCGAAAGCTTGCTTAAGATTTTGATTGAAGAAGGCGCAGCGGTTAAAGCGGATCCAGAAAATTTAGAAACACGTAAGAATATTATGTGGACGGCCACGATGGCGCTGAATGGTCTAATCGGTACAGGGGTTCCACAAGATTGGACGACGCATATGATCGGTCACGAGCTGACTTCACTACACGCTATTGACCATGCACGTACACTGACGATCGTCTTGCCATCTGTGATGCGTGAGCTCAAAGACAGCAAAAAAGACAAGCTATTGCAATATGCACGTAACGTCTGGAATATTGAAAGCGACGCCAGCCAAAATGACGACGATGTTATTGAAGCCGCTATTGTTAAGACTGAAAAATTCTTCCGTGAGCTTGGGTTGCCAGTGAGCTTAGCTGATGCAGAATTAGATGAATCAGCCATTGATCCTATTATTAAACAGCTAGAAGCACACAAAATGGTCAAGCTGGGTGAGCACGGTAAGAATGACTTAGCAGTATCGCGCCGTATTCTACAACGTGCCGTGACTAGTAAAGCATCTTAAGAAGAAACACCGTAGTAATAAGCAGTACATATAGCCATGCTATTTATGGTAGTCATTCAGTACTTAGTAACCATTCAGTACTTAGTACAGTAGATTCAACTTAAAACCAATAAATAAAAAAAGGAGCCTGCTATGAGCTTTGATAATAATTTTAAAGAGCAGCAAAACCAACAAACCAACCGTCAAATCAAGCTTGCCAGCCGCCCCACAGGTGAGCCAAAAGCGGAAAACTTTGACATGGCAACGGGTGATATTCCAACGCCAAATAACAATGAGATGCTGCTGCGTACCGTCTATTTGTCATTAGATCCGTACATGCGCGGACGTATGAGTGATGCCAAAAGCTATGCTGACCCATTAGAAGTGGGCGATGTCATCATGGGGGCGACCGTTGCCCAAGTCGTTGAATCTAATATCGATAAATTTGCGGTGGGCGACTTGGTGGTCTCAAACTCAGGCTGGCAGGACTATAGCGTCAGTGATGGCGAAGGCGTTCTCAAGTTAGACAAAGACATGCCAAACCCTTCTTATGGTTTAGGCGTATTAGGTATGCCAGGCTTCACCGGTTACATGGGTTTGACTGACATTGGTCAACCGAAAAAAGGCGAAACATTAGTTGTCGCTGCAGCGACTGGCCCAGTCGGTGCGACTGTCGGTCAAGTCGGTCATCAGTATGACGTGCGTGCTGTCGGTATCGCTGGCGGTAAAGAGAAATGTGACTTCGCGGTTAATGATCTGGGCTTTGATATTTGTATCGATCATAAAGCCGATGACTTTGCCGAGCAACTAAAAGCCGCTTGCCCAGATGGTATCGATATTTATTATGAAAACGTCGGCGGCAAAGTATTTGATGCCGTTATGCCATTATTAAATGCCCATGCGCGTATCCCAGTTTGTGGATTGGTCTCGCAATATAACGCCACCGAGCTACCTGATGGCAAGGATCGTTTGAGTATATTAATGGGTCTTATCTTAAGTCAGCGCCTCACGGTCAAAGGCTTTATCATCTTTGAAGAATATGGCGATCATTTCCCTGAATTCTTAAAAACCATGAGCAAATGGGTTGAGTCGGGCGATGTGAAAACCAAAGAGCACATCACCGATGGCTTAGATAGCGCGCCAAACGCCTTTGTTGGTATGCTGAACGGTGATAACTTTGGTAAAACCGTGATCAAGGTATCCGACGTTAAGTAGTTACGTTCAAATAACCACTTAACAACATAACTGGTTAAGACAACTACTGAAAAGTGTTATCAAAAAATGAATACTGGTAATAATTATCGTCGCGGCAATATACTTTAAACATACTTAATGGATATAGCTGATCCACTTTAAAACCGATACGAGTGCTACTGAAAAAGTGCTACTGGGGTAAATTTTCGCAGCCTCTGTCACGCTTGTAAGCAGCAAGCAAAATATATAACAGTAGCACTGTGGCTAACAACGTATCGATTTTATTTAGCACTACCTATAGCCTGATTTAGTCGCGCATGATTGTTAACCCTTTAATTTGACTCTTAGATTAACACATGAAGTGCAATACCAAATGC
>NZ_JBQSXN010000105.1:0-9081 GCF_052378235.1 Psychrobacter sp. AOP3-A1-26 | reverse complement strand
TAATAAAACATTTGCATAGAGGTCATTTTAGCATGACACTGCAAAAGAGTAGACAAAGCGAATAACTGAAACGGTACACGATGCGTTACTATTCGGCTGTGTAGCCAGTTATAATCTGCATACCCGAACCTGTATGATTAACAGTGTTCAAACCATCTTATTTAAGTGCTCATAATGGTTAACTGTCCAAGATTGGTAGGCACGGTTTGATATTATTCATCATTGTCTGTTTTTACAAAAATTTATAGAGGTTTTTATATGTCGTCATCTCGGAACACCAGTAACAAGGCGTCTTCCTTAAAATGGTTACCTTGGGTTTTATTGCTGATAGTGATTGCCGCGTTTATCTGGTTGTTTACAAGTATGAAAACGACATCAGAGGCCACATGGGAGCCGCCAAGAACCACGCCAGCTGAGCAACAAGCGTCGGAGCCAGTCGCAGACACGCCAGCACCTATCTCTTCTTATCACAATGCAGTTGCCCGTGCGTCGCAATCAGTGGTCAATATTTATACCACGCAAACGATGGCAGAGCATCCCTATATGGATGATCCTGTGTTGCGTCGGTTCTTTGAGTTTCATAGTGGACCATCACAAGAGCAAGGCAATACCAATTTAGGCTCTGGTGTGATTGTATCTGAAGATGGCTATATCGTAACCAATGCCCATGTGATCGAAAAGGCAGATGAGATTACCGTAGCCTTTAATGATGGCCGCAAAAGCCGCGCTAAAATTATCGGTACCGATCCAGACAGTGATTTGGCTGTTATTAAGGTCGATATGCAAGGATTAACGCCGTTAGGATTTCGTGAAAACCCCATCCGAGTAGGCGACTTGGCCTTGGCGATTGGTAACCCATTTGGTGTCGGTCAAACAGTGACCCAAGGTATTATTTCTGCGACTGGACGTACCGGATTTGGCGTCAATAAGTTTGAGGACTTTATCCAAACCGATGCGGCTATTAATCCTGGTAACTCGGGTGGCGCGTTGGTCGATGCTCGTGGTGAGCTGGTCGGTATCAATACGGTGATTTTCTCACGTTCTGGTGGCTCTATGGGTATTGGCTTTGCTATTCCCACGGCTATCGTTGAGCAAGTAATGAATGCGCTGATTAAAGACGGTAAGGTGAGTCGGGGGTGGTTGGGTATCGAAATACAATCACAACTTCGTGATCCAACGCAGCTTGAAACCTCAACGGGTGTAGAAGTACTCAAGGCCATCAAAAATAGTCCTGCTGCCAAAAGTGGTCTTAAAGTCGGCGATATTATCTTGACTATTGACGGCGTTGAGATGACTGACGCCAACACCTTGATCCAATACGTTGCGCGTAAGCCGCCTAATACCGAGCTTGAGGCGCAAGTGTTACGTAATGGTAGCAATCAGCAGGTGACTATATTGTTAGAAGAACGTCCAGAGCAACAGCCCATCGAGCGCCCAGTAGTTATCCATGATGAAACGCTTGGCGGTCGCGGGCATCCTAGTTTACAAGGTGAAGGGCAAGAAGTACCAATGATGTCCAAAGAAGAGCGTGACCGTATGCGCGAAGAGCTGTTGCAGCTGTTTGAGAGAGATGGCGCACCTCGGTAGAATGGGTCTAATATAGGCAGTCTGTAGATACTAAAATCAGACCTAAATAAAATGAGTACAGATACTATAACGCGCTACTGAGATAAACTTTCCTTGCTTGCTGTGTCTGCGCAGACAGAGGCGGCGCAAAATTGTCCCAGTAACACGGTGTTTGTTTTATAGTGGGTCGGCTATATCGACAATAAAAAAGCGCGCTATCTTATAGATAGCGCGCTTTTTTTATCATTATTTTTAAATTTTACTGGTCGAAAGAATCGTGGTTAATATAAATCACGCCTTGTACTCGACAGCAGCAGGGCAGGATTTCATCTTCCTCAATCATGGCAAGCGGCGCAAACGGATAATCAATGACATGCGAGCTGGCAACGCGCTTGATTCGGCAACTGCCACAGTAGCCTTCCTTACATTGATAGTTGATATCATGTCCGGTACGTAGTAGTCCATCAAGCAGACTTTCGTCGTCATGCAAGTAAAATTGCTGCTTACTCGTCATTACCCAAGTCATGGCTTTATCCTATCCTTTTAAAGTAAGGTCAACCCTAAATAAAATAAGCTCAAGTATTATCACGCGCTACTGGAACAAGTTTTACTTGCTTGCTGTGCCTGTATCTGCGCAGACAGAGGCGGCGTAAAACTTATCCCAGTAGCACTGCATTCATTCTATGGTAGTTCGACTATATTAAAAGCTCAGTTTTAAAAAAACTGTTTTCTAAAGCTCTATAACTCAAAGTCATCAAAATCACTGTCTGATAAATCTGAATCAATTTGACCAACCAAGTACGAGCTGATTTCCGTCTCTTGCGGCGCAACTTGCACATTATCAGATGACAACCATGTGTTGATCCATGGAATGGGGTTTGATTTAGAGTTCGGGAATGCCACAGGCAAGCCAACGGCTTCCATACGCAAGTTGGTGATAAATTCGATATATTGGCAAAGAATGTCTTTATTGAGACCAATCATCGAACCGTCTTTGAATAAATAGCCCGCCCATTCTTTTTCTTGTTCAGCCGCCTTACGGAATATCTCGATACTTTCATCGAAACACTCATTGGCAATCTCGACCATCTCAGGATCGTCACGGCCATTACGCATCAGGTTGAGCATATGCTGGGTGCCAGTCAGATGTAGCGCCTCGTCACGAGCAATCAGCTTAATGATTTTGGCATTACCTTCCATCAGTTTGCGCTCAGCAAAGGCAAACGAGCAGGCGAATGATACATAAAAACGAATGGCTTCTAAGACGTTAACTGCCATCAAGCACAAATACAGCCGTTTTTTCAGTGATTTTAAACTAACGGTCACTTCTTTGCCATTGATGGTATGCGTGCCAGCACCGTGCATATTGTAAAGCTGTGAATCAAAGTACAAGTCATCATAGTACTTGGCGATATCAGAGGCGCGCTCTAAAATGTGCTCGTTTTGCATGATGTCATCAAACACGATACCTGGGTCATTGACGATATTACGAATGATATGGGTGTAGCTGCGCGAGTGAATGGTCTCAGAAAACGTCCACGTCTCAATCCACGTCTCAAGCTCAGGAATAGACACCAGTGGTAATAGCACCACGTTTGGACTACGACCTTGGATAGAGTCGAGCAGGGTCTGATATTTTAAATTACTGATAAAAATATGTTGTTCATGTGACGATAGGTTGCCGTAATCGATGCGGTCTTTTGATACATCGACCTCTTCTGGACGCCAAAAGAATGACAGCTGCTTTTCAATCAATTGTTCAAAGATAGGGTGCTTTTGCTGGTCGTAACGAGCGACGTTGACTGGATTACCGAAAAACATCGGCTCTTTTAGCGCGTCGTTTGGCGTTTGGGAAAAAATCGAGTAAGTCATAGTGCTACCTTTATAAGTGTTACAGTTATAAATCTAAATGATTGAAAATAATGTTTTAGATATATGGTCAAAATTACGTTATAGGCTCTTGGTTGCCAGCTCTATATTACAGGTTCTCTAAAGATATCTGTGTCGGTTCTTGCCCATCATTCATATAGGCTTTGAATATTTCGCTGAGCTCACTATCATCCAATCCTTCCAGCTCATCGATAGCGCTCTTACGCAGCGTACTTAAATCAACATCTTCTGGTGCTGTTTTTACTTCTTTTTTCGGCTGCTTCTTTGCTGGTTTTTTCGGTGCTTTGGCAACGTCATTTTTTGGTGTTTCTAGCTTTGATGCTGCGCTTGCACTTAATTGCTGACGAACCTCTTCGATGTCCACTTCTATTTGTACGATATGCGAGCCACCATCGTTTAGGTCTGAAAATACGTTAGGGATAAACAAACCACCGTCTTTGATGATTGCGGTATATTGCACTCTATGACCTCCGTCATTTTTATTCTTTGTTTCAATTAGGGTTGGCGTGTTGCCAG
The DNA here is from genome assembly GCF_052378235.1 of Psychrobacter sp. AOP3-A1-26. NCBI lineage: Bacteria > Pseudomonadati > Pseudomonadota > Gammaproteobacteria > Moraxellales > Moraxellaceae > Psychrobacter > Psychrobacter sp. AOP3-A1-26. The sequence goes on along the minus strand of NZ_JBQSXN010000105.1, from coordinate 5,109 downwards.
ACTGTCATATATTTTATTGTTTTCTCTTTTGCCTACTGCTAGCACATAAACCACGACCACATCATCTTTGACGGTATAAACCAGTCGATAGCCTATGGTGCGTAGTTTGATTTTATAGGCATCTTTATGTCCTGAGAGTTTTGAAGCAGGAACACGCGGGTTTAATAAGCGCTGCTGTAATTTTTTCTTAAACTGCTGCTGAATACTGGGCGCTAACTTTTTCCATTCTTTTAATGCTAAAGGATGAAACTCAAGATTATAAGTCATCCAAAGTTACCTTTATAGGAACTTGCCCGTCATTCATTCGAGCGCTAACGGTTTGGCTTAATGCCATATCGTCCATTGCTTCCATCATGCGCTCATACATATCGGTTGAAACTAAGTAAGCCACAGGTTTATTGTGGTTTAAAATAGCAATAGACTCACCGTCTGACTGTTTAATCAGTGCCGAAGGGTTAGTCTTTAACTCTGAGATACTGGCTGTTTGTGTTGCAAATATCGGTTGCATGATTCATTCTCCGCTAATATTACGCTCTAAATATAGGGCTAATATTAGCACGAAAATTAGGTCTTAATTGTTACCCTATTTATTTAAAAAACTGTGAGTAGGTTGGTGTCGAGGAATGAAACCCAACGAATTATTTAATTAAAATGTTGGGTATCGTAAACTCTATCAAACCTGTACTTTCTAGTTGATATTTCTTGGATTTAAAGTTTCAGGAAATAAGTCGTCAATAGAGCCTTTTTTAGGATAGGCTTTATTGATCGAATACATAAGTTCCTCCCAAGTATCAGCTACTCGCATTAAACCAATGATGCTATGTAAATGCATTTCAAGTGCCTTTCTGCCTTGATTTTCTGATAAATGCTGATGATCTCTATGTTTTGTAGTACCTTTCTCATCTCTTGAATTTAGCTTTTTAAGCTCATCGACTAATCCTGCTGCCATACGACCATATACAATATCATTAGTGTATTTACCAACAACACCTGGTCTATTGAACGTGCTCCATTTCCAATTCTTTAGCCTAAAGATTTGCTCATAATATTCATCTGGAAATGTCTTAGTCCATGCAATAAGATCTTTACTTATATATTCGTTAAGAATTGCCTGCAAAGCTTCTGCTTTACGAATATTTTGATAACCAGTAGCTTCATCCACCAAGGCAATAATGCCAACTTTGGCTAATGATCTAATAATTATCGACGCTTGTATAACTGTTTCTTTCTGGTTTTTATGAATCACTGTTCCAGCTTCGTCTGCTAGTATATAAAGTTCACAGACCAATGGAATAATTATTGCATCAAAACCTTGAAAGCTTTTGCCATTTTCGGCCTGATAGGATATTTTTTCTTTTACATTATTAAGTTCACTAGACACATATGGTTGTAGGTTTTTAGCATCCATAAAAGAAGGTGTATCTGGTAATCGTGCATTACCTCTACTTTCTCTACCTAATGCTTTAAATACATCTGAATGTTTAATTATTCGTCTACCATCATTAAGAACAGCACACTCTAACTCAACATCAGCAATCTTCATTGTGCCTGTATATTCTGAAACTAGCATAAAAAATCCTTTTCATATTAGCTGATATAGTAGCAAACAGCGGGCTTAACCCAAAAGCCAAACCCGCCATCCGTCAGAAATTCTATTTAAAGAATTTCTCTTGCGAACCTTGAGGAGGGACAAAGCGAAGCACTGCTTCGTCCCGACGCAAGAGAAAATTTATAATTTTCTGGCAATGCAATTTTTTAACGGTTCTCAAATCTTACAAGCACCGCCAGCACAATCATCTTCCATATCCGCTTGGGCATCATTCGCACCATCACGGGTATTGTGATAATACAAAGTCTTCACGCCAAGTTTATAAGCGGTCAACAAGTCTTTTAGCAACGTTTTCATCGGTACACGCTGACCATCAAAGCGTGTTGGGTCATAGTTGGTATTGGCAGAGATACTTTGATCGACGAACTTCTGCATGATAGCGACCAGCTTTAGGTAACCGTCATTGTTCGGCATTTGCCATAGTAGCTCGTACTGATCTTTTAGCTTATCAATCTCAGGCACGACTTGCTTTAGGATGCCATCTTTTGACGCTTTGATAGACACCAGACCGCGTGGTGGCTCGATACCATTAGTCGCATTGGCAATCTGACTAGACGTCTCAGACGGCATCAAAGCGGTTAGGGTAGAGTTGCGCAGACCGTGTTCGGTAATCTCGCCACGTAGCGTTTCCCAATCGAGATGTAGCGGCTCTTGGCAGATTTTATCCAAGTCTTTTTTGTAGGTATCAATCGGTAAAATACCTTGCGAGTACGTCGTCTCATTAAAGGCAGGACACGCGCCTTGCTCTTTGGCCAATTTATTTGAGGCTTTTAAGAGGTAATACTGTAGCGCTTCGAAGGTTTGATGGGTTAGACCAAGCGCTGAGTCATCAGAATAGCGTGCGCCATTTTTCGCTAGGTAATAGGCGTAGTTAATCACACCAACGCCTAAGGTACGGCGACGCATGCTGCCATTTTCGGCCGCTTTGACTGGATAGTCTTGATAGTCGAGTAGGGCATCAAGGGCGCGGACGATTAGCTCGGCTGGCTCTTCGATATCGCTGACGTTTTCAACTTTACCCAAGTTCACCGCTGATAGCGTACAAAGGGCGATTTCGCCTTCTTCATCATTGATGTTATCAAGTGGCTTGGTTGGTAGCGCGATTTCCATACATAGGTTTGACTGACGAATCGGCGCAACGGTCGCATCAAATGGGCTATGGGTGTTGCAATGATCGACGTTTTGGATATAGATACGACCAGTGCTGGCGCGCTCTTGCATCATCAGACTAAACAAATCTGCTGCTGGGATTTGACGGCTGCGAATGCTCGGGTCATTTTCGTATTTGGTGTATAGCTCTTCGAACTTGTCTTGATCTTCAAAGAACGCGTCATACAAACCAGGGGTATCACCTGGAGAGAATATGGAGATATCTTGACCCTTGATGAGGCGGGTATACATGGTTTTATTTAACTGTACGCCATAATCCATATGACGCACGCGGTTGTCTTCGACGCCGCGGTTGTTTTTGAGTACCAATAACGACTCAACTTCTAAATGCCATAATGGGTAAAATAACGTCGCTGCACCGCCACGTACGCCGCCTTGTGAGCAGCATTTAACCGCTGTTTGGAACAGTTTATAGAATGGAATACAACCAGTATGCTGGGCTTCACCGCCACGAATCGGGCTACCAAGGGCACGAATACGACCGGCATTGATGCCGATACCGGCACGTTGTGACACATAGCGTACGATGGCGCTGGTGGTGGCGTTGATTGAGTCTAAGCTATCACCACATTCGATTAAGACGCACGAGCTAAACTGGCGCGATGGGGTGCGCACACCAGACATGATAGGCGTTGGTAGCGAGATTTTAAATTGTGAGGTCGCATCATAGAAGCGTTTAACGTAGCTCATACGCTCAGATTTGTCATAGTTAGCAAACAGACACATACCAACCAGCATATATAAGAACTGCGGGCTTTCATAAACCGTTTTGCTGACGCGGTCTTGCACAAGGTATTTACCCGCCATTTGCTCAACAGCAGCATAAGCAAGATTCATATCGCGCCAGTGGTCAAGATATTCTTCTAATTCATCAAATTCCGCACGGCTATAGTCAGCTAGGATATGCTGATCGTATTTACCGGCATCAGTTAGCTTTTTAACATGGTCATACAAGTGAGGAGGGGTGAATTTATTATAAGCAATCTTACGCAAATGGAAGATGGCCAAACGCGCGGCTAAATACTGATAGTCAGGCGTGGTTTCAGAGATAAGATCAGCGGCAGACTTGATGATGGTCTCGTGAATATCGCGAGTTTTGATGCCTTCATAAAACTGAATGTGCGACTTTAGCTCAACTTGTGATACCGACACATTATCTAAATCATGAGCAGCCCACTCGATAACCTTGTGAATCTTATCTAAATCAATAGGCTCTAAACGTCCATCACGTTTGGTTACTTGGATTTTATCGATATGTGTCATGCTGACCTCGTAAGTTGATTGCTGGGCAATTAATTTATAATGATGCTTATAGTGTTACTTATAGTAATGCGGCGCGGTTAATACCGGCGGGCATTCTTTATCACGCTATCTTTATTACGCTATAACATCCTGTCACGGCAGAGTGTTTTTTTAGGCAAAACGATGCCATTGCTCATAGTGAGGGTTTAAATCACTGAGCACTACATATAGCGTATTTGTTAGTAGGTGGACACAATATAGCGGGAAAATTTTGAAAATGCTATATTGATTTTAGCGGCAAACTATGTTGATGAGAGGGTAAAGCGTGTCCAAATTTTAGCAAAGGACGATGGGATAAGGGTTAGACGCCAATAAGAAAAATAATAAAAGTTTTGTAAAAAATGGCGCGAATTTACTTTTTATTGTCGGCTAAATTAACGAGCGCAAATCTGCTGAATGGCGCGCATATTTCGGGTGGTGATTGTACCCCAGCCAATAGAAAATCGCCACCCATATGAGTGACGATTCGGACGAAAAACGGACTGGTTTTTCTTAAATTGATAAAACTATGATTAGACGACCATGCGTACCGTTTTTGCATTATCAAGTGATGCATAAAGCGTGTTCACTTGCTCAACGGTGGTCAAGTATAAATTGGCACGCACCGAATGGAAGCGTCCTGTTTTTGACGGTTTAACTTCCATAGACGCCAAATCAAACTCTGGAAACTGGCTACCAAGGATAAGCTTCACTTCATTGAGTAAGCTATCGTGCTCGCCTTCATGACCGATGATGCTAAGTGGGTAGTTCATTGGGAACTGCCACAGCTCAGGATTTTGTACGTCGGTTTTTTTACCTTTTAAGATACCGTCATTGGCGACCAGCTCAGTGACTTTGACTTCTCTTTTAGGCGTTTGATTTGGGTTAGTGGTGTCTTTTGGATCATCAGTCATGATGTTGTCCTTATCTTTGTGAAAATATGAGCTTATGGGTTATGCCGATAAGCGCTTTATGCACCATTTATAAGGCCACTCATCATATTATTCAAGGGTCAGCCAACGATAACTCATATTAAAATCGTTATTTTT
>NZ_JBQSXN010000104.1:0-9683 GCF_052378235.1 Psychrobacter sp. AOP3-A1-26 | reverse complement strand
CGCTGCTTTAGAATTGCAAAATCATCTTGAGATAATCTGCTTAATCTATCCACGCTTTCAACCAGCAGAATATCCTCTTGATTGGCATCATTAAGTAACTTAGTGAGTGCCGGTCTATCTAGCTTCGTACCACTGAAATGTTCAATGTATTCAGCATAGATATCATCATAGCTTTTGCTAAAGCTAATCAAGTCAGACAAGGCTCTCTTAGCGTCTTGATCCTTAGTGCTGGCTCTCACATAAATACGAACGGTCATAACACCACCTCTATTACTTAGACCTAATAATTAATGTTCATTGATAATAGTAAGATATTACTATCTTTTAATAATATAAAAAAGTCTAATGATAGATAGATTATCATTTAAAGGTTTTATGTTTTAGGTATAGTGAAGTGATAGGGTGACGGAGCAGGCGGTAGTACTTTAATATTGGCCCGAACTCATATTACAACTTATGATCATTAATAAAATCAACCATCACTTGGGCGGTCCGCCCATTTCCTCCTAGGCATAAAAGCGCCCGCGTTCCTTATAGTTTCGTTGGCTTATTTGAGCTCTTTATTTTTGCGCTCAAGCGCTTTGATGACTGACCAAGAGGCATTATAGTTCGGTTAAGTTGTTCATGGAAGAAATCCTGTTTGCATAAGTTGGTCTTGGTAAACCTACTTTAGCAATTGTGAACTTCTTGTTTTTGTCTTTTTTGGCGCTCCCTTCTTCTGAACTGGGGTTACTTATTACTCAAAATTCTAAACAATTTGTTTTATGAGACAAAATTATTTGTTTCTGTTTTCCAATTATGTTCCAATCATAACCTTTTATCGGTGTTTTCATACACTTTAAGCGCATCAAAAGTACTTAATCTTGAAGGAGATAATCGGCTATGCAAGGAAGTAACTCGCCAAATGGCAATCCGCCACATAATAATTTTGATGCAGCAGAGCAAGACTCGCGCATGCAGCGGTTTTTAAAAGGAGTAGAGTGGCTCGGTAATTTACTACCGCATCCTGTTATTTTGTTTGTATGGATGTCAGTATTTTTACTGGTTCTTTCAGCAGTCCTGTCTTACTTTGGTATATCGGTAATCGATCCACGACCAGAGGGTGCAAGCGGCCGTAGCGCTGATGGAACTATTGAGGTCGTCAATTTATTAAACGGCGAGGGCTTAGCTCGTATTGTTGAAAACTTGGTGACCAACTTTACTGGTTTTGTGCCACTTGGTACGGTGCTGGTAGCACTACTTGGTGTTGGTATCGCTGAGCGCTCTGGAATGATATCAGCCGCACTACGTGGGCTAGTGTTAAACGCGCCAAAGAAAATGGTTACCTTTACTATTGTGTTCGCAGGTATTATGTCAAACACGGCCGCTGAGCTTGGTTATGTGGTTTTGATACCACTTGCTGCGGTCATATTTCACTCTCTTGGTCGACATCCATTAGCTGGTATCGCGGCGGCATTTGCTGGGGTATCTGGTGGCTATAGCGCTAATCTATTACTTGGCACAGTTGATCCTTTATTATCAGGGATTACTCAAGAAGCGGCACGTATCATCGATCCAGCTTACACTGTTGGAGCAGAAGCCAACTGGTACTTTATGATGGTGAGTACTTTTTTGATTAGTGGTTTGGGTTATCTTGTGACCGAGAAAATCGTCGAGCCAAGCCTTGGTAAGTACAATCCTACTGACGCCGATGATCCCTCAGTATTAGATACCAAAGCTGAGCGCGTATCTACTATTGAGAAAAAAGGACTTTTTTGGGCTGGTATTAGCATGCTGGTATTCTGTTTATTATTGGCTTGGACCGTGGTACCTGCTGACGGCATCCTGCGTAATGCTGAGACAGGTCTGTTGTCAGGTTCGCCGTTTTTAAAGGGTATCGTTGTCTTCATTTTTGTGTTCTTTGCCATACCTGGTTATATATATGGAAAGATTACTGGTAGCATAAAAAACAACCAAGATGTAGTAGATGCGATGAGCCATGCGATGAGCTCGCTCAGTATTTATATCGTCTTAGTCTTTTTTGCAGCGCAGTTTACCGCCTTCTTTAATTGGTCAAACCTTGGTTCTGTAATGGCAGTATCTGGTGCAACTTTCCTAAACGATATTGGTTTAACAGGTCCTTTCTTATTGATCGGTTTTATCTTGATATGTGCGGTGGTTAACTTGATGCTTGGTTCGGCATCTGCGCAATGGGCCGTGACAGCACCAATATTTGTCCCCATGCTAATGCTAACTGGCTATGCGCCTGAGATGATACAGGCCGCATACCGTATTGGAGATTCGACTACTAATATCATTACCCCTATGATGAGCTATTTTGGTCTCATTATGGCAGTTGCTATTCGTTATAAGAGAAATACTGGTGTTGGCACACTTATGGCGATGATGTTACCTTATTCAATTGCGTTCTTAGTTGGTTGGATTATTTTATTTTGCGTCTGGGTGTTTGTATTTGGTCTGCCAGTAGGCCCTGGTGCAGAGACGTTTTATCCTGCTAGATAGTAGTGAATCAAAGGTTTGCTAAATGACCCCAGTTCGGGATAAGGGAGCGCCAAAAAAGAAGTCCACAATTGCTAAAGTAAATTTACCTAGACCAACTTATGCAAAAAGGACTTCTTACATGGACAACTTAACCGAACCATACTGCTACATTGACGACCTTTACCAATCATTCAAGCCAGAGTTTGAAACGCAAATCATCGCTAGTGGCCGGCGTCGATTAAGAGCATGCCAGATAAATGTAGCAGAGATAACGGCCTTCTTGGTACTGAACCGCCCCGACTTTATCGGAGAGTGATTTACTTGAGTCAGGCAGCGATGCCTGACAGGGTTAAATTATCATAATACCGCTTTTCAAACTCAAAGGGTGACACATATCCAATCGTGTTCTATTAAACCAATCCACCCATTCAAGGGTTGCTAGTTCAACATCGTTCACACCAGTCCAGTTCTGTTTTAAATAATGAATCACCTCAGACTTATAAAGCCCGTTGACCGTTTCAGCTAATGCATTATCGTATGAATCGCCTGTCGTACCGACAGAAGCTATAACACCGCATGTAGCCATTTTATCAGTATAGCGAATGGATAAATACTGAACCCCTCGATCACTGTGATGAATCACATCTTTGGGATAGTTTCTATCTGCTATTGCTTGATTTAACGCCGCCATCACCATATCTGTGTTCATACGATTAGATACTTTCCAGCCCACAATAGCGCGAGCAAACACATCAATAATAAAAGCGGTATACACCCAGCCGATTATCGTCTTGATATAAGTAAAGTCTGCCACCCAGAGCTGGTTAGGGCGATGAGCGCTAAAGTTACGATTAACCAAGTCATCAGCACGCTTTTGATCATCACGGCTGTGAGTTGTTATTTTACCCTTACCGCGCCAGACACCTTGTAGGCCATGCTGTCTCATTAAACGCTCTATGGTACAACGAGCAACCTTTAACCCGTCAGCTTTCATCTGCTGCCATACTTTACGCGCACCGTAACGGCATTTGCTGTCCTGCCAGATACGTTTAATCTCGCTGATGTAAAAGTCGTCATGTTGACTGCGCAGTGAGCGTTTTTCAGGGTAGCTCTCCAAGTCTTTAGCACGGTGATAGGTTGATGGGGCAATCGGTAATACTCTACAGATCAGCTCGACCCCATAATTATTCTTATGATCGTCGATGAATTGAATCATGATTTTAGTCAGCGGTCGAGCTCCGCCTGGGCGAAAAAAGCGGCAGCCTTACGTATGATCTCAGTAGCTTGCTTGAGCTCTCTATTCTCGCGTTCAAGCTCTTTAATACGTTGATCTTGGCTTTGAGCTTGTACCGACGCAGGAACGGTTTGATCGTTGTATTTTTTATGCCATGATCGTAGGGTTTCAGGCGTACAGCCAATCTTAGGAGCAATGGCTTGAATAGCTGACCATGTGGAGGGATAGTCGCCTGACGCTTCAATAAGCATGCGAACGGCGCGTTCTTTAATCTCAGGAGTGTAGGCTTGTCTTTTCATTGTCGTATTCTCTCAGAATGTTGAGTCTCCGACAATCCCGGGGCGGTTCATAAATACCTAAATAGACTGTTATAAGTGGTTCCATTATAGCAGTCTGTTTTAAGTGGCCTGTTAATAGGTTCGAAGGGTGAAATAGCTGGTTCCGCTAGGGTATACATTAATAAAAAGCAAAGTAGGATTTTCTGAAATTGCAATCTTCCAAGTTAATGTCTACTAATTTAAAATCAGAGTTGAATTTTTTGATATAGATTTTTACCTTTTTTTTCTCTAGACTGTCCTTCTGAACATTTTAGTATGGTTCTTGTCATACTAAAATAATCTGTGGTGTGCATAAAAATTATGCTACCTATGAAAGTCAAGATAAGAAGAGATATCTTGCATAAGTTATCGCTAGGCCGTTTGACTCCATTAGTGCAAGTCAATGAACTGCTGCTTTCGCGAAAAATCTAAGGAGTCCGTACTTGGTTCTCGGACTCTAAAAGACTTTCAAGGTACCTAAAGTTATTTAAATATTGATCAGCATACTTTTTGATACACCACCAAGTAGTCAACTCCCTTACTCAGTTAATTATATATTACACGTCATAAGAGAGACTTGATAAACCATCATACATAAATTGTATTTATAGGGAAATACTATGATTACCAATGGTTTTTCATACGTCGCGATTATCGTGTTTTTTGCAGGTTTAGTTATTTTTACGGAAAAAAATACTAAACTTAAATTTTTTAAGTATATCCCCGCTATTGTTGTTATCTACTTTGGCGTCATGATTATGTCTTCAATTGGTCTTTGGGAGCGATCAGGAGAAATCGCAGATTCTTACGATGCACTAAAACATGCCATTCTCCCTGCCATGATCTTTTTAATGCTACTTAAAGCAGATTTAAGACAAATCGTCAAACTTGGACCAAAGATGCTTATAGCATTCTTTGCTGCTTCAATTACTATCGGTATTGGTTTTATTATTACTTACGCCATATTCAAAAGCATGTATCCGCCTGAAGGTTGGAAAGCATTTGCAGCCCTTTCAGGAAGCTGGATGGGTGGTACTGCTAATATGGTAGCAATTCAGGGAGCGCTTGAGATTAATGATGCCGATATGGGTTATACCCTGCTCATTGACTCTATTGATTATGCTGTCTGGGTTATGGTCCTTTTAGCCTTAGTCCCCTACTCAAAAGTGTTCGATAAGTTCACAAAAGCGGATAGAAGCACGCTTGAGCAGGTTGCTGAAAACCTAGAAAAAGAAAGTGCAAAGCATAGACAGGAGATCGAATTTTCTGATCTTATGATGCTTACTGGTACAAGTCTTATTATTGCTGCTGGTGCATGGTATCTTGCTGACTTACTCCCTAGCACTAGCTTTTTGAGTGGTACGACTTGGGCGGTCATCATTGCCTCAACTATCGGTATTGCCTTGGGTATGACCAAGTTCGGAAAAATTCCAGGTTCGAATCAGATTGCAAACGTCATGCTTTACACCTTAGTTGGTCTCATTGCTTCAGGAGCAAAATTCTCTGAACTGACAGAAGCGCCACTTTACATTTTATCGGGCTTTATGATACTTGGCATACACTTGGTATTGATGATAATTGTCGCCAAAATCTTCAAACTGGATCTGTTCAGTTGCGGTGTCGCCAGTCTGGCAAACGTAGGCGGGGTTGCCTCTGCGCCCATACTTGCAGCTGCTTATGGAGAGGCATTAATTCCTATTGGAGTCCTGATGGCAATGCTTGGTTATATTGTAGGTACCGGTGGTGGACTATTGGTAGGTAGTATTCTCTCAATAATATAATCAAAAGGCATCGTTATGATAAGTTTGTATGATAAAAACACAGTATATGTAGTAGGGAACGGCAAAACAAATCTTGATAATGCTATTACCGAGAGATATAAGATATTCTTTATTGGTTTTGTCATCGATATTACTGATGACAAAATCATTGATCTTGGTTGTTCTACTACCGTTGATATCACCTCAAATTTTATCAAAAGCATTTTTATAGGGAAAAGCTTTGATGGCTACGATCTTGAGATAGAAAAAGACATAGTGACGAGATATTTTGGAAGCTCGCAAAAAGCCATCATTATTGCCTATAAAGATGCGGTAAAAAAATACACCAAAATAAAAGCTAATATATGAGTTCAGCATAGCTAAATAGATATGCTGAACTTATTTATCAAGCAATTGTAAGGAAACGCAATGAAAATTACAGATATAAAAATAGGGTATATATCAGTACCCTTAACCACACCATTCAAAACAGCACTTAGAACCGTTAAAAGCGTCAATGATGTTATCGTTGAAGTACACACGGATACGGGAAGTATAGGCTATGGTGAAGCCGCTCCGACAGGCGTTATCACAGGTGATACTACAGGTGCCATCGTTGGCGCTATTGAAGACCATATAAAAAAGGCGCTTATAGGTTTAGATATAGAAGACCTAGAAACCATTATGACCAAGCTTGATAATTGTGTCATTAAAAACTACAGTGCAAAAGCGGCAGTTGATATCGCTATCTACGACCTATTTGGTCAACTCTATAATGCACCCGTATACAAACTACTTGGTGGCCATAGAAAAGAGTTAACCACAGATATTACGGTCAGTATCAATGAGCCTGAGGAGATGGCACAAGATAGTATTAAAGCGGTTAAATTAGGCTATAAAACGCTGAAAATAAAAGTAGGTAAAGACGGTAAAAAAGATATGCTAAGAATGCAATCTATACGTGATGCCGTCGGTTATGATATCGACTTGAGGATTGATGCGAATCAAGGCTGGAGTCCAAAAGAAGCAGTTAGAGCCCTAAGGAATATGGAGGATGCTGGACTTAATATAGAGCTTGTTGAACAGCCTGTTTTGGCGCATGATTTGGCAGGATTCAAATACGTAACCGATAATATAGATATTCCGACGGTGGCAGATGAGAGTGTCTTTGGGCCTTATGACGCTTTGAAGATTATGCAACTAGGTGCAGCAGACATCATCAACATAAAGCTTATGAAAACCGGTGGTATCCATAATGCTCTAAGGATCGTCTCTATGGCAGAAGTCTACGGGGTCGAATGTATGATTGGGTCTATGCTTGAGTCAAAAGTCAGCGTAACGGCAGCCGTTCATCTAGCAGCTGCCAAGAGTGTAATCACTAAGTTTGACCTTGATGGACCTATATTATGCAGTGAAGATCATGCTCATGGCGGCGCTATATATGACCATTATAAAATCACGCTAAGTGATGCACCGGGTTTTGGCATTACGGGCATTGATGGCATAATCTACCAAGACTGAAGAAGCCAAAAGAGCTGGGCAACTATTTATTTAACTTTTAACAATTGACTGATTAAAGTGATGAGTAGTTGTCCATTTTTTAGACTACTAGCCTTTAAAATAGGCTGTCTTAGATTCATCTTTTATTTTGGGTTAGTCAGTGTCTTTATCTCACTTGAGTGTGATTGATTACTCTACAAAACCCAATTAAGGAAATATTATGCATATCAGTGCCCATTTCGATAGCGGTAATATCGAAGTTATTAATTCAGACGATAAAAATAACATCCAGTTAGCTATTCGTCCAGACGTCGGTGGTGAATTTTTTCAGTGGTTTAACTTTCTTATTCAAGGTCAGGTGGGCGAGCATTATGTGCTCAACATCGTTAATGCTGGTGGAGCTTCATACCTTGAAGGCTGGGACAGCTACCAAGCGGTTGCCTCATTCGATCGTGATTATTGGTTTCGTCTGCCCACCTCATATAAAGACGGCACCTTGACCATAGAAGCGGATATGGAATACGACACGATTCAGATTGCCTATTTTGCCCCTTACAGCTACGAGCGTCATCTGGACCTGTTGGCATCAGTGCAGTTGCATCCGCTAGTAACTTTAGAGCATTTAGGGGAGACGCTTGATAAGCGTGATTTGACAGTAGTAAAAATCGGTGATGGGGATAGTAATAAGCGCAGTATCTGGATTACAGCGCGTCAGCATCCAGGTGAAACCATGGCTGAATGGTTGGTCGATGGACTGATTCATAGCTTACTTGATAATGATAATGCTAGCGCTAGGTTATTATTGGACAAAGCTAACTTCTATATTGTGCCTAATATGAACCCTGATGGTAGTGTGCGCGGACATCTGCGCACCAACGCAGTCGGTACTAATCTTAATAGAGAATGGTCAAACCCAAGTTTAGACAAAAGCCCTGAGGTCTTTTATGTGATCAATAAAATGCAGCAGACTGGTGTTGATCTATTTTATGATGTGCACGGTGACGAAGCCTTGCCCTTTGTATTCCTTGCAGGCTCACAAGGTGTGCCAAGTTATAATGACCGCCTCGCATGTTTGAGGGAGAGGTTTTCAGAAGTGTTAAAATTAGCTAGTGCCGATTTTCAAACGGAAAAAGGTTATGAGGTTAATGCGCCGGGCAAAGCGAATATGAGCCTCGCTACTAACTGGGTGGCCGAGCGTTTTGATTGTTTGGCTAATACATTAGAGATGCCTTTTAAGGATAATGATAATGTACCTAATGTAGCTACAGGCTGGTCACCAGAGCGTTCAATTAAGCTAGGTGAAGCCTCGTTAGTTGCAATGCTATCGGTCGTGGATGATTTACGTTAGTTAGTGATTTAGACCAACTAATTTAGGTAGATTCTTGAGCAATTAACAATTCAAACCCTAGTAAGTACTTCTTGCTAGGGTTTGAATTGTTATAGGACGAAACGAAACTACGCAGTTTAATTCTATTTGGTGGTATTTCACTGCTTACGACTTTTTGTGCGTTGTCTGTCACATTATTACTCGATTAGTAAGCCCATTTTTATCTCCCCAATGCTTAGATACGCATACAAGCTACCCATGATGGTAAGCCCTCTTAATTTTTATCATCTAATTCGTAACCCTTGCTTGTAATTTGATAAAAAACCTTTCAACACTCTGTATGATAGCTTCTTCAAGAAGATACCACTTAGTGACAAAGGAGTTTTTCATGCAAGAAGCTATTTCAAATGAAGAGGTGCAAATTATCAAGCTTTTCAAAGAGAATGTTTATGGTAGATCACCCAATATTGACGGCTTTAATCAGCGCCATGACGGAAAAGCAGGTCACTGGCTAGAGCGACAAATGGGCATAGCCGCGAATGCTAACAACGAGCCAGACTTATACGGCTATGAGATGAAAAATTCTACTGGTAGTAAGACCACTTTTGGAGATTGGAGTGCTAATTACTATATCTTTAAAGACAAAGAAATTGATCTTGACCGCACGCAATTTATGGAAGTGTTTGGTAAACCTAATGTAGAAAAGGGTGGACGTTACTCATGGTCAGGTAGCCCAATTCCTAACTTTAACTCTCCATCAACCTATAATGGCTCAGAAATGGTTTTTGATGATGCAAAGAACATAATCATCGTTTATAACTACTCAAAAGATCCTCGCCCTGATAAAGCAAATATAGTCCCACCAAGCCTACAACAAGAGGGAGTTATCCTAGCCCGTTGGGATAGAGATAATTTGAATAGCAAACTAACAAAGAAGTTCGGCCATCACGGTTGGTTCAAGTGTAATAAAGGCAAAGACGGCTGTTACAATCAGATCGCTTTTGGTGAGCCAATGATCTTCGATAATTGGATTAAGCTTGTTGAGCAGGGCATAGTATTTTTTG
>NZ_JBQSXN010000103.1:0-9837 GCF_052378235.1 Psychrobacter sp. AOP3-A1-26 | reverse complement strand
TGACATTACAGGATGGTAAAAAGGCGAAACCTAGTAAAGTAGAGAGAAGTGCCATAGATACTGGCTTTATCGTCTTCAATGAGCGCACCTATCCCAATTTTTTTCGCCTGCTTTATGAGCTGCAAGTGCCTTTTCAAGCAACAGACATGAGTTTTTCGGTAAAAAATACCGCGCGTCGTTTTGAATATAACGGTCATACGCTCAATACTTTATTGTCACAGCGTAAGAATGTGCTCAACCCAAAGTTTTGGCAATTTATCAAAGATATTCTACAGTTCAATAAGCATATCAAACAGCTACGCCAGGATTATGAAGAGACTCGTGCGCAAGGACAAGATATCAGCAAATTCACTGAGCAAACACTGGGTAGTTATCTCAGCAAACAAAGCTACAGTACGCTTTTTATGGATAACTATCTGCTGCCAATGGTTTCTGCTATTTGGTCAACCAGCCTACGCGAGGTAGAAGATTTTCCATTGGTGTTTTTTGCCCAGTTCTTTGATAACCATGGTTTGCTCGATGTGGTCAATCGCCCGCAATGGTTCACGATTCAGGGCGGCTCAAAACAGTATGTGAATAAACTGGTCACTCGATTTGTTAAAGCTGGCGGTAAGGTAAAGGTAAATTGCCCAGTGCAGTCGGTTACTCGTAACGCCGCACAGGATAAAGACAAAGTGTTGCTAACGCTTCAGGATAAAAACAATATCAACGGTGAGGTTGAAAGCCTTATATTTGATGAAGTTATTTTTGCTTGCCATGCAGATACCGCGTTGAAGATTTTACAAGATGCCAGTTTTGATGAAACTGAGGTGCTAAGTCATTTCCGCTTTACGAAAAACACCGCAGTATTGCATACCGATAGCAGCGTTTTGCCCAAAAAGCCATTGGCATGGGCCAGTTGGAATTACCTGATAGAGGATAAAGGTTCTATTAAGAGCTCTACTAAAAATGTTAAAGAGCCGCAAACCGCAGTAAAGCCAGTATTGACTTATCATATGAATATCTTGCAACGCTTGACCAAAAAGCATAACTATTTAGTCACCCTCAATCATGAGGTGGATGAGAATCAGGTTATCAAGCAGATTGACTATAGCCACCCTGTTTTTGATAAGGCGATGATTGAGGCGCAAACCAAATGGTCGAATATTTCGGGCAGTGGTCTGCATACGCATTTTTGCGGGGCGTATTGGTTCAATGGCTTTCATGAAGATGGTGTGCGTAGCGGCCTACGTGTTTGTCAGGCACTAGGAGCTGACATTGATATAAAAGATGAGGTTAACCCAAGCCATCTGCCTGATGTCGATAGCGCGCATACGCCGTTTCGCTATAGAGATTTGCCGGTTAAAGCAGATACCAAGCCGCGCAAACTTAATAAGCGTCAAGTTACTACAGCGACCACCAATCAGGAGCTGGTTGAGTACGTTGAGCATTTACAGTCTGCTGTTAACGATAACGAAACATATAAGGATTACGAACCACAGAAAAAGCGCGGTTTATTTGGGTGTAAAACCAATGAGCACTAAAGTAAATAATAAGGAGAAAGCTATGTCTATTGAAGACGGTTTATCCGACAGTTGCTTACCCCATCAGCTATTTCATGGGACAACATGGCACAGTCGCCTGCTACCAAGTGTGCATAAATTTGCCTATCCATATCGTTATTGGGGCATCAATATCAGCGCGTTGGCAGCGGGGAAGGTACTTCCTGAGGTAGGTATAGCCATTTTTGGTAAGGCTAATTTTGTTAAAAATAGATGGTTAAAAGAGCTACCGTTATTCTCAGCGAAGAAAAAAGCTTTGCAGCAATTCTGTCCTGATGATTATTTACAAGGACTAAATTCACAAGGGTTAAATTCACAAAGGCGAAATGTACAACAACTAAATAGCCTAAGTGATAATGAAAATGACGATAGCCGTTTAAATCCTATTCAAGCACTTAGTCATCGTTTGAGCCAAGCATTTACTGAGCAAACAGGTGGTGAGCCAACAGGCGATATCATTGGCATAGTTGTTTGCCGCAATGCTGGTATTTATTTTAGCCCCGTCAATTTTTATTTGGGTTTTGATAAGCAGCAGACGCCGACTCATTTATTGGCTGAGGTGTCTAATACGCCATGGGATAAGCGGCATTATTATGGGTTTTTATTAGCAGGGGAGAGCACTGAGTTCTGTCACGATAAAGACTTCCATGTCTCACCCTTTAATCCGATTGACCAGCTATATCGTTGGCAAGTTAAGATAAAAAGCCAGCCAGATAACGGCTTGCAAGTTCGTATTGCTATCGATATCAGTGATGAGCGCGGTGAGGTGTTAAAAACAGGGATAAAGATGTCAGGCGTCCCAATGACTGCGAGGATGATTCGCAACAGCCTACGTAAAAACCCATTGATGAATGTGACTTCGTTAACGCGTATTTACTGGCATGCTTTTAAGCTTTATGCGATTAAAAAAGTACCCTACATTAATTATGATGAAAAGCTAGCCGATAGTCAGCAGCAAGCTGATAAAAAACCTGATGTTGAAAAAAATAAACACTAAATCAAAAAACTTTAAGCACCTAAGTTTAAGCACCTAAGATTGAAATACATGCCATTTAAACAAGGATAAGTAGACAATGTCAGTACGACCGACCGATAGAGCACCCGCTTCAACACTAGCCAAGATGACTACCAGCATCAGCCAAAAAATCAATGAAAGCGCTATCTTACAACCTGTCAGTGACGGGATCAATCAAGTCGCAAGAAAATTGATATTTCGTGCGTTACAGCATATTCAGTTTGGTAGCCTGACTATAATCGAAGCGTTTGGCGAGCAAGCACCTAAGACAAATAACTTTGGAAGCGTCTCTACTAGCACAGCAAGCAGTTCAGCAGTGGGCCGCCATTCGTTAAATGTCACTTTGATGATTCATGATAGTGCTGTCTATCGTCAGTTGCTACTTGGGGGCTCTATTGCTTTGGCAGACAGCTATATCAATGGTGAGTGGGATACAGATGACTTGACCGGATTGATTCGGTTGGCGGCGCGTAACTTGGCGGTACTTAATAAACTTGAGAGCCGCTTTGCGGGGGTGAGTAAGGCGTTCGAAAAAGCCAAGCATCAACTGCGTAAAAATGATAAATCTGGATCTAAGTCCAATATCTTAGCGCATTACGATTTGGGCAATGATATGTATCAGCGTTTTTTAGACGATACCATGATGTATTCATCAGCAGTTTATAAAAACACTGAAGCAACATTGGCTGAAGCGCAGCAGCATAAATTGGCGCTCATTTGTCAGCGGTTGCAACTCTCTGCTGATGATCATGTCATCGAAATCGGTACAGGTTGGGGTGGTTTTGCGATTTATGCCGCCACACATTATGGCTGCCAAATAACGACAACAACTATCTCGGATGCTCAATACGAAGAGGCACAGAATCGTGTTAAAGCGGCAGGTTTATCAGATAAAATAACCTTGCTGAAACAAGACTATCGCGAGCTGACAGGACAGTATGACAAATTGGTCAGTATCGAGATGATTGAGGCGGTCGGGCATGAGTATTTGCCGACTTTTTTTTCTAAATGTAATAGCCTGCTAAAGCCCACGGGGTTGATGGTATTGCAAGCGATTACTTTTAATGACCAAAACTACCAAGATTATATAAATTCGGTTGATTTTATTCAAACGCACATCTTTCCTGGTGGTTGCTTACTGTCCAATCAAGAACTAAACAATCAGTTTACTGAGCAGACCGATATGGTTATTAAGCAGCTACATGATTACGGTTTTGACTACGCGCATACGCTGCGGGATTGGCGTGCTGCCTTCATGGGGCAGCGCGAAGAGATAGTCGCGCTTGGTTATGATGAGACATTTATCCGCTTGTGGGATTTTTACTTCTGTTACTGCGAAGGTGGATTTTTGGAGCGGACGATCGGTGTGGTGCAATTGACAGCGGTGAAGCCAGATAATATTGATATCATGCATTTCTCTGACTTGCCATTGGCAATTTAATTATTGTAGATAACCACTTCATTGAGTCGTTAAATTGAGCCAAACATCTACATCGCTGTGCCGAATGTTTAGCGACCATTATAAAAGGATATTATTATGGGTTATGTATTTATTTATATTGCAGCCGTTGCCATATTTTTGGGTATTGATGCAGTTTGGCTCAAGACTATGACCGGTCTTTTTTATGAAAAGCGTATCGGACATTTGCTTGCCGATGAGCCTAACATGATTGCAGCTGGCGTGTTTTATATGTTTTATCTACTGGTGCTGTGTATCATTATTCTCTATCCACAAATCAAAGCCAATGCTTCACTGGGTCATATTTTCTTATTAGGTGGTTTGATAGGACTGATGGCTTATGGTACTTATGACTTTACCAGTTTGGCGTTGTATAAAGGCTATACCTTAGATACAGCCTTGGTTGATTTTGTCTGGGGTGGGTTATTAACAGGAACAGTCAGTACAATTGTGGCTTGGCTTGCATACCGTTTTCACTGGTTAAGTTGAGGGCATGTCGTCTGATAGAACACTCTATATTTACCCCATAAAAACTATTTTTATCGGCTACTTATTTGCGCTATCTCAAAAGCTACTGTATAAATAAGATTCTGAATAAATAGGTTTTTGATAACGGTAAGGAATATTATGTCGCAATACAACACCAGCTCCACAGCTAAAAAAGCACCTTTAAACCATGAGCTATATATGTCGGTGCTGATGACGCCCGATATGGCCAACTTCATTGGTAATGTGCATGGCGGTGACTTGCTAAAGATGCTGGATCAGGTCGCCTATGCTTGTGCCAGCCGGTATAGCGGTAGTTATGTGGTGACGTTATCAGTCGATCAAGTGATGTTTCGTGAGCCAGTGTACGTTGGCGAATTAGTCACTTTTGCGGCAAGTGTCAATTATGTTGGTAAAACCTCGATGGAAGTGGGTATACGTGTCGAGGCAGAAGACGTCCGCGCTCGTACTGTGCGCCATACCAACAGCTGCTATTTTACCATGGTGGCCATTGATGATAACGGCAAACCAACACCAGTGCCTGAGCTTGAGATTAAAAACCCCATGCAGCAATGCCGCTTTGATGCAGGCCTAGAGCGTAAAAAAATGCGCATGGAAGACTCACATCGCCCCAGTTGTGGTATCGACGAAATGATTAGTGAAGACCTAGGCGGCAAAAATAAAACTGACCATGACACAGCTGACAGATATATGGTTGGAGAGCTGACGACTCATCAATCTAATAGTAAAAAAGATACACTTTAAGAAGAAGTTTTGTAATAGTTAAAAAACCAAAACTTAAACAAAGTCTCACGAAAACCTTACTGATAATAAACGGGTTTTCGACTAAATTTAATGGTTATTAAGATGAATAAAGACAGTTAACACTTAAAGTTGAAAAGTTAAATTGTGTTTATCTATTCTATACACTATGGATTGAGACTTACATGAGTTTAAAAAAACCAAAACCCGATTCAAAACCTCAACCCATACCGCGTGGTAGCTATACTCGCGGTACGGGTGGTTCTCAATCTGATATCGGCCTCAGTGCTGTAGTCGATACATCTACTAAAACTCCCCCTCATACGGAGCCTACGCCTAACAATAATGGCAAAAAATCTGGTTCACTAATCACTGTGCTGATTGCAGTGGGTGCCAATCTTCTTATTGCCATCGCCAAAACAGTGGCTGCATTTATGACCGGCTCTGCTTCTATGATTGCGGAATCAGCACACTCGTGGGCAGATGCAGGCAACGGCACTTTACTCATTGTGGCAGAAAAGAAAGCTGTCAAACCCGCCGATAAAAGCCATCCATTAGGCTATGGCAAAGAGTCGTATGTGTGGTCGATGATTGCCGCCTTTGGTGTCTTTATGGCAGGCTCAGTTGTCTCTATTTATACCGGTATTACTGAATGGAATGCGCCTGAAGCCGAGACTAATTATACCATTGGCTTTATTGTTTTAGCGGTTGCATTTTTGCTTGAAGGCTTCTCTTTGGTGCAAGCTTATCGACAGAGTAAAAAGCAAGGCGAAGCGCTTAATGTCAGTGCTATCGGTTATGTCATTGATACGTCCAATCCAACCTTACGAGGTGTGTTTTTTGAGGATTTGGCAGCAGTGATTGGCTTGGTCATAGCGGCAGCAGCGATGGGGATGCATGCTTATACTGGACAGCCGTTTTGGGATGCACTTGGATCGATCGTTGTAGGGATATTGCTAGGTGTGGTCGCAGTTTTTTTAATCAGCCGTAATCGTGACTTTCTGGTAGGACATAGAGTCTCAGACAAAATGCATTGTTATGTATTAACCGAACTACTCGATCATCCAGATATCGATAGTGTCTCTTATCTACACTTAGAGTGGGTTGGACCTAAAAAGATATTTATGGTGGCAGCAGTTGATATTGCTGGTAACCAACAAGAGCAAACGATCGCACAAAAAATCGAAGATATCGAAAACCAGTTCCGTGACAATCCAATATTTCAAGAAGCTATTTTGACGCTGTCAGTGCCCAATGCTGAAGTTCTGCATTTGCCTAATAGCCAAGCCAGTAACACTAATATGATTGGTTAAAAGTAAAAGAGACGCGCTTGTTATAAAGTGCCGCTTCTACCCGCGTAAAAAAAATGGTCGTCTAATTAGACGACCATTTTTTTACTAAACTTTATTATTTCAAGGCTTTATTGTTTCAAGCGATGAATCATCTTCTTATTTGTTAGGCGCATTGGCACCGATGAACCAAGCATCTTTATCAATAGTGCGGCTCACTTCTGTCAATAGGTCCGCAGTATCTTCATCACCGGCGTCACCAGCAGTATCGATTCCTTCACGCAATGAGGCTGCAATGGTTTTATAACGATTGGTAAGCTCACGAACGTGCTCATCTACTTTAGTAATATCAGTAGGGTAGGTCTCTAAAATAGAGTCTTCAACGACACGTTTTGAGATACCATTGGCTTTACCGCCGAGGATAACAATGCGTTCAGCGACCGTGTCAAAAGCCTCAGTCAAACGATCATAGGTCTCATCTAATAATTGATGAACGCCAATGAAACCAGTACCTTGTAGATTCCAATGGCATTGTTTACTGTCCATACTTAAATCAATCAGATTGGCTAAATTAGAATTTAACAAATCTACCATTTTTTTTGCAGTTTCGTTATCTATTCCACTCGCGTAACGTTCTCTCATATTTTGCTCCGTTATTTATTAAGTTTATTTTATTGATTTGAATGTTTAACGTGTTGTTATTGGTTTCTTGCTTATGTACTACTTGTTAATTCATGATCAATAATAGCAGCTTAAATCGATGTTGGTAGCATTGAGTGTTAGGCTTTATTGGGTGCTCGTGTAATGACTTTGTTAACCGTGAAAGACTTTGTAATTTTAGCGGATGCTGTGTGCATTTTTTATAACTATTTTAATGTTTTTTATCAAAAGTAAAGTAGGCGTTAGCATATTTAAGAATGCATGTTTCGCCAGTGGTAGGCTAGATAATAACGCTTGATTGTCCTTTAAAAATAGATGGTTAGACCCCACATTGTTATAAACCTTAATAAGAAGAAAGCCATTATGCGAATGCCTGAACCGCGCTCGTCGCGTCAGTTAAACCAATTGGCCACTCAGCTACAGGGTGAAGCTGAAATTAGTGGTGTCAATGCGTCTGGGACGCAAATATCAAGTCGTGCCTTTGAGATGGTCACTGATTTTGAGCCCGCTGGTGATCAGCCGCAAGCAATCGAAAAGCTGGTCAAGGGTATCAACACTGGTATGGACGAGCAGTTGCTATTGGGGGTGACGGGTTCTGGTAAGACCTATACGATGGCAAAGGTCATCTCTGAGTGCCAACGTCCGACTATTATTATGGCGCATAATAAAACCCTAGCTGCCCAGCTATATGGTGAGTTTAAGTCGTTTTTCCCCAATAATGCGGTGGAATACTTCGTCAGTTATTATGATTATTATCAGCCGGAAGCTTATGTGGCTGCTAGTGATACCTTTATTGAAAAAGACAGCGCCATTAACGATCATATTGATCAGATGCGCTTGTCAGCGACGCGTGCACTCCTTGAGCGTCGTGATGCGATTATCGTCGCGTCGGTATCGTGTATCTATGGTTTGGGCGATCCAGAAAGCTATCTTAAAATGCTACTGCATGTCGTCGTTGGTGACAAAATAGACCGTACCGCGACGATTAAGCGTCTGGTCGAAATGCAATATACACGTAATGAGCTAGACTTTGGGCGCGGTACGTATCGATTACGCGGCGAGCTATTGGATATTTATCCTGCTGAGTCTGAACAGTTGGCGGTACGTGTGCATCTGTTTGATAATGAAGTTGAAAAAATTACGTGGTTTGATCCTTTAACAGGAAAAACGGTGCGTAGCGTGCCGCGTATTACCATTTATCCAAAATCGCATTACGTAACACCGCGTAATAAATTAGAAGCTGCTAGCCATACCATTCGCGCTGAGCTTGAGCCACGCTTGGAGTATTTCCGCGATAATAATAAATTGGTTGAAGCCCAGCGTCTCAAAGAACGTACGCAGTATGACCTTGAGATGATTCAACAGCTCGGCTACTGTAACGGTATCGAAAACTACTCACAGCATCTCTCTGGACGTCCATCGGGGGAAGCGCCGCCGACTTTGTTTGATTATATTCCAGAAGATGCTTTATTGTTCCTCGATGAATCACATGTGACCGTTTCGCAAATTGGGGCGATGTATAAAGGCGATAGATCGCGTAAAGAAAACTTGGTCAATTATGGCTTTCGTCTACCGAGTGCGATGAATAATCGGCCAATGAAGTTTGAAGAGTGGGAGCGTATCAAACCAAAGACTATTTATGTCAGTGCCACGCCTGCATTATATGAGCTTGAACACAGCGAGCAAGTGGTCGAGCAAGTCGTGCGTCCAACCGGACTGATTGACCCTGAGATTGAGATTCGTCCAGTATTAACGCAGGTCGATGATGTGCTATCGGAGATTACCAAACGCCGTGAAAAAGATGAGCGCGTACTAATCACGACCTTGACCAAGCGTATGTCAGAGGATTTGACCAGTTATTTGAAAGAGTACGATGTCAAAGTTGCGTACTTGCATTCAGACATTGACACCGTTGAACGCACGCAAATTATCCATGAATTGCGTACTGGCGTGCATGATGTGTTAGTCGGTATTAATCTGTTGCGTGAAGGCTTGGATATGCCTGAGGTGTCACTGGTGGCGATATTTGATGCCGATAAAGAGGGCTTTTTGCGTTCTGAGCGTGCGCTGATTCAGACCATTGGTCGTGCTGCGCGTCACTTGAATGGTAAAGCCATCCTTTATGCCGATCGCATCACCAACAGTATGCAAAAGGCAATTGATGAGACCGATCGCCGCCGCGAAAAGCAAATTGCCTTTAATATCGAGCATAACATCACCCCAAAAGGCGCGCGCCGTAGTATCACTGATAAAATTGATACAGGCGATGACCTTGATGCCAATGATAATCAAGCGATTCCGGTCAAAAGTAATCTGCCCGATGTAGATATCAATATCCTACGCAGTCCTGATTTACTTGCCAAAGAAATCAAGCGTTTAGAAAAGCAAATGCAACAGATGTCACGTGATCTTAAGTTTGAAGAAGCCGCGAATACTCGTGATAAAGTGTTGGAATTAAAAGCACATTTGATTTAATGGATAAAGCTAAAGTTTGAAAAAATGAGGACGGGTTACGAGGGTGACTCGTTTTTTTCGTTTAGTCTGATGTATAAGGTTGATATAGGCTTTTACCAACCTCAAACGTAGTTTTACATATTCCATCTTAAAAACCAGTTATACATCTTA
>NZ_JBQSXN010000102.1:0-9947 GCF_052378235.1 Psychrobacter sp. AOP3-A1-26 | reverse complement strand
CCTAATTAAACTGAAACGTCGAATACTTTTATTTAATCAGCATCTAAAGAATTATCTTTGTTTTGAATAAGTATCAGAGCATCTTGTGCTTTCTTAAGTTGATCTTGTAACAGAGTCACTTGTTCCTGCTCTGATAGGTGACGGCTTGATAGCTCGCTATATTGATTATTTAATACGCTATGCTCAGCTTCAAGCTTAGCCTGTGTTTGAGTTAGCTGATCATTGAGTTCTGATATAGTCAATCCACAATAAAACTGGAACAACCCATATCATGAAAGAGTTTAGGTAGATTATTTTCCATCCAACCTTGGCGTAGAAACTTTGCCTGTGCCCATTTCTTTTCGATAGGGTTTAGATCAGGACTATAAGGCGGTAGAAATAAAAGCCTGTGACCGTGCCTGTTGAGTAGTCTTTGTACTCGCCTATGAAAGCTGGCATTATCCATGACGATCACGCATGAAGTATTTAAGCTTGGAATCAATGTGTATTTGCACCAATCATAGAATATGTTGCCATTGATATTCTGCTCGAAGTAATTTAGTGCAAACAGCATCTTTTTGCACAAAGCACCAATGACGTTAGTTCTTTTTTTACCTTGCCAGTTGTAACTATCGATACAAGGCTTACCTATCGGCGCATAACCGTAAGGACGAATAGTTTCAGCCTCAAAGCCACTTTCATCTATGTAAATAATGGGATAGCCTTGCTGTATAAAGCTATCAAGCTTATTCTGATATATCGTTCTCTTCATCGGGCAGGCTTTTGGATGCTCTAAGGTCTTTTTTTTGACTGATACCAAGGCGTTTTAAAGCTGACTCAATGCCTGATTTACTGCACCCTAAACGCTGTGCTCGCTCGTACATATAATCGTCAGGATATTGCTCAACGTCTTTCAATAAGGCTTCATTAGGTATTTTAGTCGGTGCTTTATTTCTAGTTATTTTAGGCACTAAGTCCTGCTGCCAACTGTGAATAGTACTGGTACTCAGCTCATAAAAGATAGCGGCTTCTCGAATAGTCATACCTTCTTTAACGCTACGTAATACTTGCTTGCGAAAGTCGATTGAATAAGTCATGGTTGATGCTGTTAAATGAGTTTATGATAGCTATTGTATCGATTTTATATAAGATTTACTATAGTTTGTTACGCTCAGCGATTATGGCCTTTAACTCCCCTTTAACCTCTGCTGTGTCAGTCGCCATCTCATTGCGTTCCGTAGTGACTGTCTTTAGCTCACCCTTAGTCACTGTCAGTTCTGTTTGTAGACGTGCAATTTCTGCTTTATCGCTACTAGCAGTGGCTTCAAGCGTGGCCACTTTTGATAGGTTGGCATTTAACTCTTTTGACTGCTGATCAAGGGTATGGCGCAGATCTGCAAGTTGAGCTTGGGCTGCATCTGTCTTAGCTCGTTCAAGCTCAAGCGCGTGCTGAGTATCACTGAGTGTCTGTATCAGCGTGTCACGTTCAGCAGTAATCTGAGCCGAAGTGATTGCCGCTGCCTCTGCAGTTGCTGTGACCTCATCGAGCTCTAGCAACAAATTAGCTTGTTCACTCTCTAGCGTCTTAACCGCCTCTTGTGCCTCGTCTGTCTCAGCTTGTGCCTTGGCCTTAATACCCTCTAACGCCTCACGCTCTTTAACTAGACGATCATTGGCGATATCAATGGCCGTCTGCCACATATCCGCACCAAGCGTTTGTAAGCGCTCAGTGATTCCACTTGGTAACTCAACCTGTCTTAGCTGCTCTTCTTCTTGGTTATCCTGACGCCAAGACTTCATCGCCTCACTGATGGTCGTGAATGAGCCGCCGCCTAGCGCTTTACGTACTTCGGCTAGAGTGGGCTTAATACCTTGTTCTTGTAGTTGGTCGGCAGTGGCATGAATCTGCTCTGTAGTAATGGCCATAATCATTGTCCTTAATAATGTTGTATGAGTAAATATGTAGTTTTTGTATTATATGTATATAGTATAATACATTTTACAACATACTACAATGCAAGATATAAAAAAACCTCAAGTGATCTTGAGGTCTCAGTCATTAAATTAAGGCTAGTGATCCGCTAAGTATTCTTCTAGCGCATTATTGATCATTTATTGATAGTCACCACCTGTTTGCTTGGCTCTATCCTTAGACTTGGCAATGATACTTGGGTTGATGACACTCGCCTCAGCAGAGAACGCTTGCGGCTTAATACTGCCACGGATAGCGTTTGACCAACCCGTAACTTCTGGAATATCTGATAAATCAATATTGTCATCACTAAGCGTTGCTAAATATTCTAAGTCTGCTTGTTGCTTTGCCGTTAGTGGTGGTAGCTCGTCTATTTGATAGCTAACTTTGTTCACACTGGCTCCCTTTAATTTTTTTGACACGTCTAGCTGAGATAATGCGTATAACCTCACCATTATCTATTTCTGTTTGCGTATGGGCTACCAATAGGACGGCGGTACCGTCTACTGTACCCAGCGCTTGCCACTGCTTTTCATCATTTTAATACCTGTCTTGCTGACGCAGGCATAAAAGGTCTAGAAAAACTCGGGCGGCTGCCTCAAATAATAAACGGTGCTTACGCTGATTGGTGTTTTTTTTGTTCATCCCATTCAAATCTAATACTTATCTGTTCTCTCTGTCAGTATGCTCTTTATAGATTAGCAATTCATCTTGACTGACAGCTGATACTTTCTGGTATTCAAAAGATAGCGGTACTTGATTGGTTTGCGCCACTTGGGTCAAGAACAATTTAATCGCTTGAGACGGCGTTAGACCATAGCTTTCAAACACGGCAAAAGCATTTTCTTTTAGCTCTTGATCGAGCCTGATATTATAATTAGTTGTCGTCATGGCATTACAAATGGCTTATCTGTGTACATATAATATAAACCATTTGTATAGACAGTACCAGATTAATCACTCTTTTTTCTTTGCTATGATTTTTGCTTAGGGAACGTATAACCTACCGCCAGCAAATGCTTTTTATGGGTCTTTAAAAAAGCTTCATCTCTTAATTGAGTGTGTAACCAGCTGATCACTTCTTGGGTACTTTTTCCTGAAGGCGCATAGCTACCAAATGGGGCATAGTTAGCCAATAGAGGCGCAAAACGGTCGATCTGTTTGACGGTTAAGGATGGTATATCTCTATTCTCATTATTCTGATTTAAGTCCTCCAGACTTTTTTTCTTGGTGGGCTTAGCTTTGACATTAAATTTTAGTCCTGTGACGGTACGACCACGTTTAACGTTTTCATAGGTGATTTTAATATCTGACTTTTCTGTTATTTCTTCAACGCTTGGGTTGATGACTCGACTTTTTAGGTTGTTAATACGTTCGTAAGATTTAGAAAGAGCTAGCTCCTCTCTAATTTCTTCAAGTGACATTGTCCACGAGCTCATTGCCTCATGTTTTTTGGCCAGATGGTATATATCTATTGAATATTCACCCTTCAGTTTAAGTACATCTTCTTTTTTATATTTAGTGAATGGATTATTTTCATCAAAAACCTTCAACATCAGTAGCACTTCATCTGTAAAACATAGAGACACATAGCCATCTTCATATATTGATCTGATGACCCACTGTACATTGACACGGCTACCGCGTTCATTTCTATAGCTAAAAAATCGCCTCATCATCGTTTCACTAGCATCTTTTAATTGAGTATAAGCAGAATCCACTTGAATGTTGCAAGCCTCTGCAAATGCTTTCGCGGTTATCTCTATAGTGTCTTTTTCAGTGGCATCTATCAAACGCACTACTGAACTAGCAAGCAACAGCAACCGTTTTTCATCAAGTGTCATTTCATAAAACGCTTGTAGAATACGATTTTGCATAACAACCCAATTTGCAGGGTATTTCTTCTCATATAAACCAACTTGGTTAGTCATACCTACGCCTTAATGCTCAAATCTATCTAATTGTAGCATAATACCTGCTGATTGTAGCTTTTAACCTAGCTGATTGTAGCATTAACCTAGCTGATTGTAGCATTAACCTAGCTGATTGTAGCTTTATAGATCTTGAAGCCCTTAATTGGTAAGGTCTGAGAGCGTCCTAAAAGTCTTTAAAAGTCTTTAAAAGTAAAAAATATGTTTTTATATTAAATAATAGGAAAAAAGCTCAAGAACTGACGGATTTGAGATGATAATATGAGCGACCAATCACTTATAAAACTTATCAGTAGCTCAGAATGCAATTGTCCATTTACTTGATGTTAATCCTCGTTCACATAGTTCGGATCAAGCTTGGATCTTTGAAAATCTTCAAAAGCATGGTCAAAGATATTTTGAATATCTTCATCTGTCATTCTGGACAACCCTGTTTTCACATTCTCAATATCAGTCTCATTTTTTGTAGATAGTTTATCTTCATTTTCAGTAGCCATTATCGATACCTCTGTAAACTCCTTTTAAATCGTTGCCAAAAAGCCTAAAAACCACTCTTATATGTGTTTTACACTCTGTTCGATACGATGGTAGCTAAAGCTGTTCTAAAACGCTTAAAACAGCCGATAATCGTCTCCTAACCTTTCGCTAATTAGCAGACGATCCAGCTGTACCGTCAATTAAGCGATTTCTAGCAGCTACTGTGCTGATGAATCATCATCAAACAATGAACCGTGATCACTGTTCTGACTGCTTTTAGGCGGTGTAAAGCTGCTTGGTACCACCTCAGCTTTACTTTGTATTTTATTGGCAATTGCTTTCAAAAACTCACGGTGCTTTTTTAAACGAACGTAATTTTCATTATCGTGTGCGTCTAAAAATATAGCTTGTAACTCATGATTGTCATCATCGTCTAATGCGTTGGCTAACCATTCCCCCAACACCTGATGTGCCTCAAGTCTGTCCTGATTGATTTCTTTTTTAATAGCCTGTAACTGCTTTATCTTATCTGCGAATAGATCATCTGATATTACTGACATTATCTCATCCTTTTCTAGTCAACTATGATAGAGTTGATCCTAGCAGTGTACACATAGGGATGCAAGGTAGTAAAATACACAAGACCACATTGTTTCGTGGGCGCAGTAGTATTTTAACCCTCTGTTAAGAGCGAACTTAGGAGTTTATTTAAAAAAGACCCACAAGGGGTGCTATTTTTTTACATAAACTCCGTCGTTCGGCAGGGGGCGATCCCCCTACAACCCCCAAAAACCATCTTTTAACTTCGGATTTTTTGCCATGAATAATAAAGGATTTCATCTGTCGGTTAGTGCCGTTAGTAAGGCGAAAAATCATAGTGTGTTGGCAAAATCTGCATATAATTCTGGCTCAAAACTGATCGATAAGCAGTCAGGAGAAGTACATGATTACACCAGTAAAACTAAAGATAAGATTTTAAATTTAGTTGATAGTGATGGCACTAAATACGCTCAAGTGATTGAGAAAAATGTGTTGTATACGGCGTTGTTAACGCCAACTATTGCTGGGGATTTGGCGGTAACGCGTGAGGGGTTTTGGAATGATATCGAACGTATTGAGACTCGTAAAAACGCGCAATTGGGTACTGAGATTGACATGATGTTTCCTGAGGGGATCACGGCTGATCAGCGCATGGTGCTGGTCGAGCGCTACGCTCAAACCTTATCTGATCGCTATAATGTGCTTGTCGATGTGGCCATCCATCGACCCCACAGTCATGAGAAACATGTGGGGAAAGGTGAAGTGGTTGAGCTGACCAGTAGTAACTTTCATGCCCATATTTTACTCTCAAGCCGTGAAGTATTAGCGGATGCGGATAAAGGTTATGTCTTATCGAAGCGTAAGAATTGGACACAGTGGTCAACCGGTGAGCGGCTATCCAAAGGACTAAATGGGCGCGGTGATGAGCTTAAATATCAACGCACCCTTTGGGCGGATATGGCTAACGAGCTATTGCCTGAGAATAAAGCGATCAATGAGAAATCGTACCGTGAGCAGGGCATTAATCGTTTACCAAAAATGAAACTGGGCAAGGCATTGTATAAGGATGTCTTAAAAGGTAAGCGCTCAG
Organism: Psychrobacter sp. AOP3-A1-26; assembly: GCF_052378235.1. Taxonomy (NCBI): domain Bacteria; kingdom Pseudomonadati; phylum Pseudomonadota; class Gammaproteobacteria; order Moraxellales; family Moraxellaceae; genus Psychrobacter; species Psychrobacter sp. AOP3-A1-26. The sequence goes on along the minus strand of NZ_JBQSXN010000102.1, from coordinate 3,958 downwards.
TGATTCATGAATACAACGAGACAATTGATGAGATCAATGCCTACATCGAAAAAAATGGTCTGGTAATTGAGTATGACGACAAGGGTCGCATTGATCTTGAGAGCAACGCACAAGAGGTTAATGGCGTTACAGTGCATTATAAAAAGCGTAAACCCTTTGCGCGACTTGAGCTTAGTAACATTCGCTTGGTGGATCCCGCCGCTGAACTGACACCCGCTACCCTTAAAAAGGACAGTCAGACTCATAGTAATGCGGCCAATGATGACGTACTTGATGAGCTTTTAGTGATCTCAGACGATTTTGAGCAGCAAAAAAAGATGGTACGCAGCGCCTTATTCTCAACCATTGATAGGCTGCATGAAGAGTTAGCACACCAGTCTAAACAGACCATCACTATTGACAAAAATATTAAAAGCACACCGAGGTTCACCGAAGAGGTGGGACAGGATTACAGCACGTCCCGCCAAAAAATGATTGAGCTTACCAAGCAAATAAACACAAAAGAGAAAAGCGAGGCTCTAAATGAGGCTTTAGCGTTGGTTGAGCAGTTTAGACAAGACGACACCCTACAAACGGGCCGTGCCGTTACCAGTCTTGAGAAGCAACTGTCACAGATTGATAAAATAGTGCTGAACAATAAAGCGGTGCTAAAAAAGCTGATCCCGCTTAATAATGAAGTCGTTGCTGACTACAAAGGGTTAAAGGCCACCCTAAAACCATTTGCCGCAAAGCTGAATAAACTGGCGACTGGCTTTAAAGCACTTGATGAGATTGATATTGAAAAATCCGACTTATCCTTACAGTGGGATCAAGCGTTTGCGGATCTACAAGAGATAGACGTCACCAATAACATGGACACTTATCATAAGTTTGCCGCATTTGCAGATCTGGATGTTGAGCGCTTTAAATACCTTGAAAAAGAGCGTGAGGCGCTCAGTACGTTAAAAGCAGTAGAGGTAGACGCGGATGCTTACACTCGTTTAACGGCATTGACCGCTGATGTTAAAGCGTTTAAGACCACAAATAATGAAGACATCAAACAGTTAAAGCAGCAAATTAATACCAGTCAAAAAACCTATCAGCGCCTGTCGCCGTTTTATGAGCAGCGTATCGCCTTACTGGATCAAAGTGAAGTTGTGATTGTGCAAGATGATGACCTATACGATGAGATTACCCGTACCAAGACCACTCAATTGAACGCAGATCGGCTTGATGACTGGCGCAACCGTACGATGGTGCTTCACCACCAGCTCAATAAAGCACATGAGCAAGCAAAGCTTAAGGAAGAGGCTGAGCGCGCACGAGAGGAGGCTTTAACCAGGCGGCGAGTAGCTTTACAACAGAGACGGCAGCAGGCATCTCTTAAGCGTCAGCGAATCAATGAGACCAAAGCATATCGAGATCGATTTGACAATTTAGTGGTACGGGTGCGTGACCGCGTTGATACCCTTGATTTTAAGGCCGTTGATGCACCGATCGAAGTGATCAACGCGGCTGAGGCGGTTGCCGCACAAGCATTTATATTCACCACTCTAAAACGCGCTGACAGCTTTACGACACTACAAAAGAGTTTACGAGACACCGATGCCAAAAAAATTGCAACGCAGGTGCAGAAGGCAGCAACATCGCTGTGGCAACAGCTTGAGCGCTTGCCTGACAATCAAGATAAGGTCGAGGTATTAACCCAGATCAATGAGCGCTTTGAGCACGTTCCTGCTATCACCATAGATGCGGCAACGCTCACGCAAACCGTGACAGATCATTTGCAAAAAACGAAGAGCGCTATCCAAGCGCATGAACAAGCACAAACACGCCGCTACCCATCACCACGTCCATTTTAGGCGGCATTATGATAATGAGCATCCCATGAATAAAGACAATAGCAATGAGCAGGACATTCACGACGAGCTTATTAATCTCGTGACCAGACTCAAACCTGTGATCGAAGCTCTGCGAGCACTGATTGGACAAGCTGACGATGTAGTGGCAACGCGCCTTGATCACTCTCTTAGCCGTATCGATACCAAGATAGATGAGATGACTTCAGTTACTCAAAAGCTGGATGGTAGCGCAAGCAGTGCCTCGAAGGCATTGAGTCAGTATCAAGAACTTGTATTAAAGCAGCTTCAAGCGGCAGTGACCACCTTTACTGACACTGAAATGCCGCGTCGTTATGATGACAAAATAGCGGGTATCATCACCGATATGAAACAGCAGATTGATACGGCTGTACAGGCGGTCGTCACTGCTAAAAACGCCAGCATAGAGGCGCAAGTGATTACCATGCAAGCGGTGGCTGATAAGCTTGGCGCTAGTGCGGACAGTCTTGCACTCTTTACCAATCAGTACCAAGCTGGTCATAAGCAGATTATTACCGATATTGAGGCGCTTGAGACCGCTACAAAAAAGCGGATTGGAGAAGTAAAAGAGGAGGCTGAAAAAGACTTGGATAAGATTTACAAGTCTATTGAGTCCATGAGTATTAAAAGGATAGCAGCAGTGGCCGCCGCCTGTATGGCAGCTGTGATAATAAGCCTTGTGGCCCTGATCTTTTGGTATGTGCCAAGCTTTGATGAGATTGCAGAAATGAGACAGCAGCAAGCAGAGCTACAGCGCGGCATCGATGAGCTTGAAACGGGTTGGAAACAGGCCTTTAATAATGCTCAAAGTGCGCAGTTTATTTTGGCTTGTGATGTTAATAAAGAGCAGCCTGATGCAATCAGCTGGTGCGTTAGAGCAGACAGTAAGAGTGTTTTGAGAGATGAGAGAGGCTTTGTTTATTATAAAATAGCTGGGGTGCCGCGTGCAAAGCCGACTGAGTAAAGACGTATGGTAATAGTGAGCTATATTGCCCAAAAGTGCGTCTTCTGAAACATATAAGACTGAAAAAAGGCTTGTTTGATTGTCGTTATCTTTGTCTATATTAAAAAGCCAGATAATGACACTTTATCTGGCTTTAAGGGTTATTGTTTCTTGTTAAACAAGAAGTCTGTAAATATAAGCTAAAGTGACTAGGCTGCTTGGTCAGTGTAAGCTGTGACCAACTCTATAAAAGCAGTTTCAAGGATGCTTAAAGTGTAGTCGTCAACGATAAGACCATCATCCAGCTGTCGTTGTACCCAGACATACACCGCTTCATCATTATAAAGAATAGCGTCAACACCCAGTAATGATGCCAGCTGTATGCCTTGCTGTATTTGTAAGCTTGATAACAGCTCAGAAGCTAAGGCTTTAGTCTGTTCACTAAACCATGTGCAGCTGTTGAGCCGCGATAGATTGTTATTCATTAGTATTCTCCTGCAGATTATTGTGTGTAAATAATGGATAAAATGACTTTCTACAGGTCAAATTATACCTATATTTTAATCTATTGCAAGAGAAAATGACCTTCTATAGGTCTTTTTGTACGTTTGAGGGTTGTAATGTCTTATCAAAGAGTGTGTTTACTCAGGCGACTCACTGCTGTTCTCATTTATGATTTCATATAAATCACCAATATTGATTCTAAGATACGTGCATAAAGACTCGATGACATCTAGGTCAACTCGGGTGGCTTCTTCATGATACATGCGAGTAATGGTGCCACGATTGATGCCAGTATCCCTTGCGACATCGGCAATTTTAAGGCGTCTTTCGCCCATGATGGTCGATAAGTGACACTTCACCATAGTGGTTTCCTCATTAACGATTGGTGGTTTTTGATTGGTGAGCGGATTATAACGAATATGAGCGGCTAACGTATTCCTTTTAGTAGCTCAAATTGATATTCAACAGCGGTAATTTACCTAGTAGTAGGCAGTTTGTTATGCTGTCTTTAATGCAGGACGTCTATCATAATGGATAGACGCTAGTTAGAAAAGACGATGCTATTTTGACTATGAAGTATTGCTATTAGTAGTGATGTGACGTACATTTTTAGTTATACTTATATACTTATATACTTATATACTTATATACT
>NZ_JBQSXN010000101.1:0-10023 GCF_052378235.1 Psychrobacter sp. AOP3-A1-26 | reverse complement strand
AGATAAGAAAAGTGGTAGAATACTTCTGAGGTTTATTCAGCGGACTTCCAAATACGATTTATGAAAAATGTCAAATGAAAAAGTAACAGCCAAGTTTGGACTTCCTAGAATACTATCAAAACCATATTACAGTGAGGGCTCAAAAATTAAATTGCCAAACAAATTAGGTATAAACCACTCAGTAAAGTATGCGATGACCTATTATTGAGAAATGTTCAGATGTATAGTAAAAGAAACATAAATCCGCTACAGTATATGATATGGCATACTCAAAAGACTACCGACAACTGATACTCAATAAGCTTGAAGAAGGCTATAGCATTCGACAACTTGCAGAGGAGTATCAAATTAGCACCAATACCATTCAGCGTTGGAAAAAATTCCCTGAGCGTAAAAAACGTCAATTTACTCCGACAAAGATAGACGATGATTTACTAAGAGCTGATGTAGACGCTTATCCTGATGATTATCAGCACGAACGGGCTCGGCGTTTTAACTGCACTCAAAGAGCGATAGGCATCGCTTTAAAACGACTCTGCATCACTCAAAAAAAAGAGCTTAACTCATCCAAAAGGAGATGATAAAAAACGTCTAATATTTCTTGAAAAGTTAGCGCAATTTAAGTTTGATGATAAGCCCATTATCTATCTTGATGAAAGTGGCTTTAAATCTCATAAGAATAGACCTTACGGTTATTCTCATAGAGGTAAAAAATGCTTTGGAAAATACAACTGGCAGCTTGAGAACCAAACCAATGCTATAGGCGCTAGCTGTTCGCTGTTGGACTCTATGATAGCAGTGTCAATAGCGATGTATTCCATAGTTGGGTTGAACAACTGCTGCTACCAGGCCTACCGAAAGACAGCGTAATCATTATGGATATGAGCGAGGATAAAGCAAAGCACTGCTTTGCTCGAGCGCAAGGGGAGAGCTGTGCTCGAGTACTACAACCTTTCCTAAGCGAAAAGACACGACTGAACTCATAGAGAGTGCAAATCACACTATTTTATGGTCGCCGCCTTACAGTCCTAATTTAAATCCTATCGAGCAGATGTGGGCTTGGGACAAACAAAAACGTAAAGAGTGGCGGCTAGATTGTGTTGATACCTTGTTCTTTTATTTCTTATGGCTGTGTGGCGATTTATAAGTTCTTTGACTATATAACTGAATTGACGAACGCGATACTTTAATTGTAGAAAGATTGGCGACGGTGTATCAAAAGGTATGCTGAGGGAATAAAGGAAGAGTGACAACCAAAGTAAGATGATATGTTTAAGATTATGAAGACAAAAATAGACTTTATTCGTCCCAATTGCCATAGTCCTAGTTTAAAGAAAATGGTATAAAAGGCTATGGTAAGCAAAACTACCTATGTAAGAACTGCATGCGTCAGTTCACTGGTGACCATACCTTGAGCTACTAAGGCTGTCATTCTAAAATTGAGTATAGAATACGGCTGATGATTGTTAGCATACTTTTTTAGAACACTACCAGATTGGCTTCTATAATCCATTGGAAAATTTTGGCATAAGAGAAAAAAGTATGAGAGTATTCAAAATTCTGCCTTATTAAATGAGCAGTGTATTAGTTTTTTAAAATAGATCGGTATGTTGCTTAATAAATAAAAACGATATAGGCATAGGCTAGAGTATGCTGGAAAAATAGATGTAATTAAAGCTAGCTATGTATTTCAATCAATTAGTTAATATATTAAATTCAATTAAATAAGATGTAAGATATAAGGTGTAAAGAAACTGTGAGTAAACTTACTAAATTAGCAAAAAACCCTTCTCTTTTTTTTCTAGATTCTTTTAAAAAAAGAATAAAACAGATAAATTCAAGCTTAAATGGCGATGATTATTTACTTGATAATAAGCATAAGTCAAAAACAAATGATAGAGCTAAGGGTAGTAATAAAAGTGGCTATGAAATAGAATCTAAGCAGTCCGCTCTGAAGTCTTTAAGTATTTTGAAACCTGATTATAGTTTTGAAGAAGGTAAGGAAGCTTATTTATACTTGCCTTGGATAAAGAGTCATGGTGATGCAGTAATACAGTCTATAAATAAATCGAAAAATTTTAAGATCTACCCACTTCAGTTGTTTGATGGTTATGGCGAAGTAAATAGAAAAAATATTTCAAGGTTTTCACGTGAAGATCCTGCCCAATACCGGAAATTTCTACTAAGTCACTTAGCAGTTATTAAAAAAGATATTCAGGGAGTTATATTTACTTTTGACTGGCATCCTGCAATGAGAATTCTAGTGAATGCATGTAATGACTTAGGAATAAAAACAATTCTGGTGCTCCATGAATCTGTATTTTTATCACAAGAAAAGTACTATATGTATAAGTTAGGCGCTTATGAAATAAACCTTCCTAAGTGTGACCATATAATTACGTGGGGGCAATTGCAGAAAGATATTTTTATAGAACGCGGCATAGATGAGAATAGGATTGAAGTGCTTGGTGCCCCAAAATTTGATATTTATAATAATTACGAGAGCTTAACTTCTCGTAAAGACTTTTGTATGATTTATGGTCTTGATCCAAATAAAAATATTTTTTTGTATGCCTTACAGCCTATGGATATTCAAGTAGATCAAGGTTATGCGCTTCAACGACAGAATCAAGCATTATTAGATATTATAGATTACTGTGAAAGAAATGATTCCCAACTTATCATGCGTGAACCGCCAAGTAATAATAAGAATACTATTTTTAGAAGAACAAAGGATAAGGTGGAAGCTGATGAAAGATTGGTTATTGATAAGTCTGGTTCTTATCTCTTACCAGTAGCTGAGAATTTATATCACGCTGATCTGTTATTATCAGTTAATAGTACTTTAATTCTTGAGGCTTTACTGTCGGATACTCCCGTAGTATCTACAAAGTATTTTGATTTTACACAAATGTGGGATGGGATGAAAATTCCAGTAGCACATAATAAAGATGAACTTTTTGATAGAATAGATGAAGTGTTGACAAGTAATGCTTCACTTGAAAGCATAGATTGGTCTTGGGCAGAAAAATCTCTATCAGCGGGGAGGTTTGATGGTCAAGCTTCAACGAGAATTACAAAATACTTGGAAGTTTTGAGTAATAGTGAAAATTTAGAAGAAAATGAAAAGGTAGAGCCTTTTAATTCACATATAAAATATCTTGCTAACTCAAATCCAGATTTAATTAAAAATACAGGCTTATACTTACCGGAACTCTTGAATTTTTCTGAAATGATAAAGCCTAGGAATGAAATAGAAGCTTCTCTTTGTGACGAAGTAATACAGTGGGGTATTACAGAAAGTAATAATAAAAAATCTGTTTCAAAACTCATGAATTCTTTTGGCAAAAAACCTTTCATTATAGAGGATGGTTTTATAAGATCAGTTGGTATAGGTTTGTCTAAAGAGCCAGCCTTGTCTATTACTCTGTGCGGCAGTAATACAGCATACTATGATTCTTACAAGGCTTCAAGTTTCGAAAAAATACTAAATTCTGATAGATTATTTACAGATGAAGAGCTGTTGAAAGCCAAGAATAGTATTAAGTTGATAACTGACAATCATATCTCCAAGTATAACGACTCTCCTCATTTACCTGTTTCAATAGGTCGCGATAGTGCACGTAAGGTACTTGTAGTTGATCAACGCTATGGCGATCAATCTGTAGTCTGTGCAAAAGCTAATGAAAACGACTTTCAAAGAATGTTGATTGACGCTATTCAAGATAATCCTGAAGCAGATATTATCATAAAAAGACACCCTGATGCTGTGAAAGGAGCAAAGGGTTCTTACTTTAGTGATGAAAATGTAGAGTTTACTAGAGACATAAATAACGTTTATTTAATTGACTATGATATTCATCCTCATCAATTACTAGAAATTGTTGATAAAGTTTATGTCTGCAGCTCAGGTCTTGGTTTTGAAGCTTTACTATATAATAAAGAAGTTATTTGTTATGGTGTACCATTTTATTCAAACTGGGGTATTACGACAGACAAAATAGTGGAAGATAGACGTATAAAAAATAGAACTATTGAGGAAGTATTTTATATTTCATATATTGAATGTAGCCGTTATTATTCTCCAGACTTAGAGAGAGTATGTGATATAGATGATTGTATAAATTATATCATTAAATATAGAAATATTTAATGATCTGTAATTAGAGAGTTATGATAATAAACTTATAGGAACTAATAGACCTCTTGTGAAAACACTCGTTTATTGACTTCCACTGACAGATTTGTGCAGGCTAGCGATGACTTATATAAAAGGTTGAATGCCTTAGAGCTATCATAATATATTGACTATTCTTCTAAGATCTACTTTTTACTTGAGTATTTAGATTTAAGCTGTTTTAAAACGTACAATAAGATATGTTTTAGGCTTGAAAATTAATAATGATCATTATTAAAAAACAGTATATTTTTTAAATTGTAACGGTTGTATATATTATTTAAAGAATAATTTTATTAGTCATACTGTTTTAATAATATGCTATTATTAAATTTTAATCACATTTATATTTGAAGCTATCTTGAAATAATAGAGGGAATTGTATGTTATATAGTTTTACTCAACGATCCGTAAAGTCAATAGGTTTAAATATAGACTTGCTTCAATTAAAAGGCAAGCTGAAATGCTCGTCTCCTATTTCATTTCAAGATTGCGTAATCTCTGGAAACTGTGAGGTAGGTGCGTTTACTTATTTTGGTAAAAAATGTGAAATAAGGAATACAGAAATTGGTAATTACTGCTCTATTTCTGCAGAGGTCATTATTAATCCTTTCCAACATCCGATTAATTTCTTGAGTACATCTGGTTTTGCTTTTGGTGACAATGGAGGTTTAGGAAACTTTGATGCATTCAAAAGTATTAAATCAAAGAATCAGCAGAACAAGCAAGGACAGGTTAAGGTAGGTAATAGACCTCTTGCATAAGTCATCGCTAGCCCTTGTAACTTCGTCAGTTGAAGTCAATGAACTGGTACTTTTGCAAAAGGTCTAATGATGTTTGGATAGGTAGACGAGTTATCATTATGTCAGGAGTTAGTATTGGTGACGGAGCAATAATTGCTGCTAACTCAGTTGTTACTAAAGACATTCCTCCTTATAGTATCTACGGTGGAGTAGCAGCAAAGCTAATAAAAATGAGGTTTGACCCTGATTTGATAGGATTGCTTTGTGATAGTAGTTGGTTTGATTATGTATTAGATCGTGAGATATTAGGAGATGTTAATTATGACAATGTAATAGAATCTATTAATATCATTAACTTGCATAAATATGAACTTCAAAAGATAGAAAAAAACATTACACTGAACAGAAAAAAAGCTGAAATAAAAATTGAATATTAAAATTTGCAAGAGCTCATAGTAAATTGATTATTGAGTTTTCCATTCTGAGAAAAAATATGAGAAATGAATATTCTGAAATCTTCGAAAAAGTTATCAATATAGAGATAGAGTCTTTAGTTGGACTCACAGCTTCAGTAGGGAGTGACTTTACGAAAGCCTGCAAAGAAATTTTGGAATGTAAAGGCCGCCTTATTATTACTGGTATGGGTAAATCAGGTTTAGTAGGTCGTAAAATAGCAGCTACTATGGCATCTACAGGTACACCAGCTTTTTTTGTACATCCTGGCGAAGCGGGTCATGGCGACCTTGGTATGATTGTAAAGGGCGATGTCATCCTAGCTATTTCAAACTCTGGCAATAGCGATGAAATTAATATTTTATTACCTGTGATTAAAAAACTAGACTTACCTTTAATAAGTATTAGTAAAAACTTATCAGGTAGATTGCCTCAAGCAGCGGATGTTGCTTTAACGCTTGGCGACTTTGAAGAAGCCTGTCCAATGGGTTTAGCTCCTACATCGAGTACCACAGCCACAATGGTACTCGGTGATGCACTGGCTATCGCTTTGCTAGAAGCTCGCGGCTTTAAATCTGAGGACTTTGCTTTATCTCACCCTGCTGGCTCTCTAGGTAAGAAGCTATTGACTCATGTTGCTGATCTGATGAAATCGGGTGACGAGATTCCTTTAGTAACAGGAAGCACTAGTATAATAGAGGCTCTATTCGAAATCACAGAAAAAAGATTGGGGATGACGGTAGTACTAGATGATGAAAATCATTATGGAGTACTGACTGATGGCGATATACGTCGCCTACTTACAGTTAATCAAGACATGAGCCAGCCGATTGCCAGTGTCATGAAGACTATGCCTATTACGACCTCACCTGATATGAAGGCATCAGAAGCGCTCAATATCATGAGACAAAAGAAAGTAAATCAACTTATAGTTTTAGATGGTGGTACGTTAGTCGGTGTGCTTGCTTTGCGTGACTTAGTACAAGCTGGTATTAATTAAATATAAATGGCTGCTCCAGTCATATCTATTAGGAAGTATGGTATGAAGATTACAGAAGATATTAGCGTTGGTAATGATAAGCCGTTTGTATTATTCGGCGGTATTAACGTCATTGAGTCAAGAGATCTTGCTCTAAGAGCATGTGAAGCTTACGTAGAGATTACTCAAAAGCTTGGCATACCGTATGTATTTAAAGCCAGCTTCGATAAAGCCAATAGATCTTCAATACATTCCTTCCGTGGTCCGGGGTTGGATGAAGGACTGAAGATATTGCAAGAAGTTAAAGATACTTTTAATGTCCCTGTTATTTCTGACGTTCATGAGATAGAGCAATGTCAGCCAGCTGCTGAAGTCATTGATATATTACAGTTACCTGCTTTTTTAGCCCGCCAAACAGATTTGATAAAGGCATTAGCAGAAACTGGCCGACCGATTAATATCAAAAAACCACAGTTTCTCAGCCCTGAGCAAATGAAAAATATCATTAATAAGTTTAATGAAATGGGTAGTGATAAATTAATGCTTTGTGAGCGTGGTAGTTGTTTTGGTTATGACAATCTAGTGGTTGATATGCTAGGTCTAGGCGTTATGAAACGTGTCAGTAATAACTTACCAATTATCTTTGATGTAACGCATTCACTGCAAACTAGAAATGCAGGTAGTGAGGCATCGGGTGGTCGTAGAGATCAACTTATTGAGTTAGCACGCTCAGGCATGGCATCGGGTCTTGCTGGATTGTTTTTAGAAGCACATCCAAATCCTGATGCTGCTAAATGTGACGGACCTAGTGCTTTGCCACTCGATAAGCTAGAGCCTTTCTTACAGCAAATGAAGCAAATTGATGACTTGGTTAAATCATTGCCTGATTTAGACATTCAGTAAAACTTATTCAAAGGTATATCAGATGCAATCTGTTGCTATTGTTATTCCCGCTCGTTATTCATCTTCACGCTTTCCTGGGAAACCACTTGCAGATATTTTGGGTAAACCAATGATTCAGCATGTGTATGAGAAAGCCGCATCTGTTAAGAACGCTACTGTAGTAGTTGCAACAGATGACAAAAACATTCTTTCAGTAGTTAACAGTTTTGGTGGTAAGGGAGTGATGACAAGCTCAACTCATGCTTCAGGTACTGATAGATTAGTAGAAGTAATGAATAAAGTTGATGCTGATCTGTATATCAACTTACAAGGTGATGAGCCTTTGGTTCGTCCTGAGGATCTAGAGCTGCTAATTAATGCTATGGCAGCAGATAAGTCAATTGAAGTTGGAACGCTTTATCATTCTATCAGTGCGCATCAGGCTAAAGATCCTAATACAGTCAAAGTGGTAACATCTCACAGTGGTCGTGCTTGTTATTTTAGCCGCTCTCCTATACCTTTTATTAGGGATAAGGATGTACAGACGAATTATAAACAACACGTTGGTGTATATGCTTACCGTAAGTCTGTGCTAGAGCAATATTCTCAATTAGCTGAATCTGAAATTGAGATAGCAGAGCAGCTTGAGCAATTAAGATTGTTAGATAGCGATATAGATATTTATGCATTTGAAGTAATGCAAACAGGACCCGGTGTAGATACTCCAGAAGATTTAGAGAAAGTAATCGCTATTCTTCAAGGTAAGCCATTAGAGAGTGAAAAATCTTTACTCTCTAACATTAACCTTGTTATTACGGATATTGATGGCGTATTAACAGACGGTGGTATTTACTATGATGAACATGGTGAATGTATCAAACGCTTTCATGTGCGCGATGGTTTAGGTATAAAGCTGTTGCAACAGGCAGGCATTCAAGTAGCAGTATTATCAGGTAAAGATTCAAAGTCATTAAGGAAAAGGATTTCTGATTTAGGGATTGATATTTTTATGCTAGGTATCAAAAATAAAGAAATGGCTTGTCAAGAAATTATTCAGCGTGCAAATACTATCAAAGCCAATACGGTATATATCGGTGACGACACCATTGATTTACCAGCCTTCATTAGTTGTGGTGTTGCCGTGGCTGTTGCTGATGCGCCAGATTATGTCAAGGTTAAGTGTGATTTAGTGACAAATACCAAGGGTGGCTTTGGCGCTTTACGTGAATTGGCTGATAAAATCTTGATTGAACAAGGTCAGTCTAAATTAATAGAAGATCCTGCTGCTTTTCTAAAAATTCATGCAGATATAACACAGTGATTATATTGACTGTATAGATAGCATATTAGGAAGTATTGACACTTATTATCCTCTCTTTCACAGATAGCTTCATAAAAAGGTCGCCCTAATACGGTGACCTTTTTGCCTCTTAACAACGCCTCAAATCCACCTAATGACGTAATCGTATAAACATGATCGATGGTCTCTAAAGCATCGACCAAATGAATAGACTGAGTGAGAATAAGGCAATCTAACTCAGTTAGGGTGTTAACGATAGAAGAATCATTGAGGGTCATCGGATGCGGTTTGACGATGATTTGTGCATTAGGGTTCTCGTTAATAGCTCGATTAACCACATCAAGTAGGGTAATACCAATACCGCCACCGTATTTTAACGAATCATCATGTGGTACTTGACCTAATACTAAAATACGTTTTTTATTCTTAATTCCATATATCGGTACGACATCGACATAAGGTTGATGATTATACTTGCTCACGCGACGCGCAACGTAATAATCGAGCATCTCTTGTGCTAGTGTTTCATCATAGCCGTCCTGCTCAAAGTCAAAATTGGCGATTAAATCGGTCAAATCGTTTGGACGACTGGTATCAAAGTAGGGCGCTTGGCTGTCTATTACGATAGATAATGGCGGCGCACCACTCTCATCATCAGGCCCTGAACGAATAAAACCATCTTCTAAAAAGAAGATATCTAGACCTTGCTCGCGGATATAATCGATAAAAAATGGTGGTGCTTTATAACCCCAGATATAAATAACCGGATTAATACGCTGAATAAAAGGCTTCAGCCATTTATCAAAATAGTGTTGATCAAAGTGGCGTTGGGTCTGAATATGAGACGCTTCAAACACCCAGTCGGCCACCATGTCACGCCATGGCTGCATACCGACGACCAAGGCTAAGCGCTGTTTTGGCTGACGATAGTGTTTATAGTAGCCTGATAATAACGGCTTAATGTAAGCTTCAAATTTCATAAGATAATTAACAGCTATGGTTGGTAGCGTATCAGGATGGATAAAGCCTGCTTTAACGATAATAAGACAAATATGATGGCGTAAAGCAGCTTGCTATAGCAATATGGGCGTATTTACGTTGGTAATATTATAGGGTTACCAGTATAGTGGCATTTATAAATAAAAACGAATGATGAAATTAAAAGAGTAATGGTGTTTTTTATGAAAAACAAGATATTGGTCACTGGCGGTGCAGGTTATATCGGCTCGCATACTTGTATTGCGCTGCATCAGGCAGGCTACGAGATAGTAGTATACGACAATCTATCCAATAGTAGCCGCGAAGCGGTCAATCGTGTTGCTAGTCTTATCGGTCAGCCAATTGACTTTGTGGAAGGTGATATCCGTGATACGGATTTACTAAGACAGGTGTTTTCTGACAATCAATTCTTTGGTGTCATTCATTTTGCAGGTCTTAAAGCGGTTGGTGAGTCGGTTGCCAAACCATTGATGTATTATAATAATAACGT
>NZ_JBQSXN010000100.1:0-10245 GCF_052378235.1 Psychrobacter sp. AOP3-A1-26 | reverse complement strand
ATTAAGTCTATGTTATGATAAGTTTTGTTTACTGGCTGACGTTTCGGTCAGGGATGATAATCAGACGCTATAACCAAACGCTACAACGCTTTTATGGCTATTATATTGAGGATCTTTTTTAATGAAAATTGGCATGAAAAAAACAGCAGTTAATACCGCATTATGGACAACCTTGATTCTCTCTATGGGTATCAGTTTAAGTGCTTGTAGCAGTGAAAAAGAAGACGCTGGCACAGAGTCAGGAAAAGTCATGGCTGTCGATAGAGTCGACGATGCGTCAGAACTTGCTCGCTCTAATGCGCCAGAAGCGGAAGATATGGAATTTCCAGAAACAACAGCGGTGCCAGCTACGGATGTTGAAGCAGACGCGACGACCAATACCGAAGAAGGCAGTGAAAGTGAAGAAGAGGTAGCTGCTGATACGTCAGATACTACTGATAGCGCAGCGCTTAATGTCTCTGACAATACTGGTGAGCAGCTTTATAATAACCAGTGCATGGCTTGCCATGCCACTGGTTTACTTGATGCGCCAAAATATGGTGATGCAGAAGCCTGGGCACCGCGTATTACTCAAGGTAAAGAAACCCTATATACTCACTCGGCCAAAGGTTTTAACCAAATGCCCGCTCAAGCAACCAATGGCGTCACCGAAGAGCAAATCCATGCAGCAGTTGACTATATGGTTGCCGCTGCCAGCTAACGTAAAACACACAGATGCAGAAACAGTCGCAAGATCTGCTGTTCAATATCGAGTAAGCAAAAAATCGTTAACTCAGCGATGGTAGGCATGGAATAAAAAAGTATCAACAAAAAATAGCTTACTTAACCCAACCGGCAAAGGAATGAATATGAGTATCAATCAATTACGTATGAATAAAAAATCGCTAAATATAGCGGGAAAACTAACGTGGTCAACATTAGGTCTTAGTGCTTTATTAGCACTTAGTGCCTGTAGTGGTGGTGACAATACTGCTGCTGAAGAGCCAGCTGCTACCAACGACACTGAAACTGTGGTCGTGGAGCCTGAAGTCCCTGTCGAAGTAGTAGAAGAAGAGGTCACACCAGAACCTGAAGTAGAAGCAGAACCTACCGAAGTACCAGTAGAAGCAGCAGCAGAAGCGACTGCTGAAGATGCGGCTGAGCCTGAAGTGTTAGCGGCTGATGCTGGTGAGAAGTTGTATGAAAAGCAGTGCAAAGTTTGTCATGAAGGTGGTTTGTTGGACGCACCTAAATACGGTAATAAAACCGATTGGGCGCCGCATCTTGTCAAAGACATAGATACGCTGCATATGCATTCAGCTAAAGGCTTCAACAAAATGCCAGCACAGGCGAGTGATGAGGTTAGCGAAGCACAAGTTCACGCAGCCGTTGATTATATGGTAGCGGCAGTTAGCTAATATCAGTGATTGAAATTTGATAGAATAACCGTCATTGTAAGATTGCAGTGGCGGTTTTTTTATGGTGAATACAAAACAGTATATGATCAAAAACGACATACAATCAGTGAACAGTAATATAGATACATCACCTGCCGTCACGTTTTTAAAGGATTTTGACTTTACTTATTAAGCTTTTTCAAAAGCTATTTTCGATTTTTAACATTAGGGCGTGTCCTCATTTTGAAAATGGTGATAAAAATGAGATAAATTGCAGTCAAACAAGGAAAATAGCACAGATAATATCAAGATATTAGCCAGCTATTTGACACAGTTTGGCAAGATTTAGCCATTTTTAACCCATTTAATTGATTTTGTTCAGATTGAGGACATGCCCTAGTATTTAGCCCTAAAAAAATAATATTTAGCACAGCGATGATATTATTTAGCGAAGCGATAAAATAAAGGCACAAACATGAAAGTATTGGGTTTAGAGACGTCTTGTGATGAGACTGGGCTAGCGATTTTTGACAGTGAACAGCTAGATAGCGACAATCAAGGTTTGGTTGGTCAAGTACTGTATTCACAGATAGAGCTGCATGCACTTTATGGCGGCGTGGTGCCCGAGCTTGCCAGTCGCGATCATATTCGCAAGCTGGTGCCCTTGCTGAACGAGCTGTTAGAACAATGTGATATAAAAAAAGGTGAAATTGATGCCATTGCCTATACCAAAGGGCCAGGGCTCATCGGGGCGCTGATGACCGGTGCATTATTTGGTCGCAGTTTGGCGTATGGTCTGGATATTCCAGCAATTGGTATTCATCATATGGAAGGGCATTTATTGGCACCGCTGATGGGCGCAAACCCACCCGCGTTTCCTTTTGTCTCGCTATTAGTGTCTGGTGGACATACCTTGCTGATTGCCGCTCACGGTATTGGGCAATATGAGATATTGGGTGAATCGATAGATGATGCAGCAGGCGAGTGCTTTGATAAAGCGGCCAAAATGCTAGGCTTGCCTTACCCTGGTGGTCCTAATATCGCCAAACTGGCTGAAACAGGCAATCCAAATGCTTATAGTCTACCAAGACCGATGCTGCATCGCGGCTTGGACTTTTCGTTTAGCGGTATGAAAACAGCGGTACATAATCTGATTAAAGATACCCCATACTCAGGGGGGTCAGGCAATCAGTCCGACAGCGACCCACAAGTACGCGCCGATATTGCTGCCAGTTTTCAGCACGCTGTGGTCGATACGCTAGTGAAAAAGTGTGTCAAAGCACTCAAGCAAGCCAATATGAGCCGACTGGTGATTGCGGGCGGGGTTAGTGCCAATAGCCATTTACGTGAGACGTTAGAGAGTGAGCTCGCTAAAATAAACGCCACTGTTCATTATGCACCGCCAGCGTTATGTACCGATAATGGGGCGATGATTGCTTATGCAGGTTACGAGCGTTTGCAAGCGGGACAATCTGATGATTTGGCCGTCAGTTGTGTACCGCGTTGGCCGATGACTGAGTTGCCAGCCGTATAGTTTCTTTGCTTATTAGAATGGCATTCATTAAGAAAATAAGGATTACATCATGCAATGGCTTGCCATCGGCTTAGGGGCAGCAATCGGCGCTTGTCTGCGTGCGTGGCTGGGACGCTTTAATCCGCTACATAGTTGGATTCCGATAGGGACGCTAAGCGCCAATATTTTAGGGGGATTACTGATAGGTCTAGCTATGGTATGGTTTCAGCGTACCGGCAGCATGCTATCGGTCAATGCAAAAATGTTTGTTATTACTGGATTCTGTGGCGGATTGACCACCTTTAGCACTTTTAGCGCTGAAGTCTTTAGCTTGATAAATGCAGGACGTATGCTTGCCGGTCTTGGATTGGTTGGTTTGCATGTGGGATTGACGTTATTAGCCACCGCGCTAGGTTTTTACTTCTTTAAACTGGTTTTATAACTTTTGATAGGCATTACTCGCTTAACGGTCTGATATAAGTAGTTGCTTTATAGCAGTCTGTTTTAAGTGGTCTATTAATAGGTTTAAAGGGCAAAATAACTGGTTCCCTTGGGGTATACCCAAAAAATAAACCCTCTAAACAATAACTTATCTGTAAGTAGTCAGGGCGATTCAGAAACCTGACTTTAAATCCATAGGTCGAGTCGTATGGCGTTTTGCCATATATTTGCCCAGTAAGGGTAAGCAAAACATTGGTAATTGAAAAGCACCCAGTAACGGTAGAAACACCGCACCCATAAAGGGTACAGTTATGGTGTAAGAAAGTAATACATTGCGTCCGCCACACACCAGCGCCGCGACAATAGCATTCTCATAGCCAAAACGCCGATATATTATATAAGCGGTAAAATAAAATACCAATGCCAATACCGAACTTAGCACTAGTAATAACAACGCTTGCCAGGGATTATGGTCAAAGGTGGTACGAAATCCTGCCATCAGTCCCAGTGGAAACAACATCAGCAGTAAAATATTAAACTGCCCAATTTTGGGATAATAACGTGACAAAATAGCAGGTGGAACAAACCGACGCACTCCCACAGCTAGCACCATTGGCATAAAAATATAAACTAACAAGCGTTTGACATAAAGACCAGCGTCTAAATTTGAACTTTCATCGCCTAATAGCCATAATACGCCTAATAATGTGAATGGCATAATGAGCGTAGCAGCGATAGTTTTTGCCGTCGCCAGTTGTGCATCAAACCCCACCGCATTGACCAACGCACCACTACCAAACAATGGGGCAGTGGCGCCAAGACCTGCAATCGCCAATAGCCAATCGCCACGTACACCGAGCGCATAAGCAATTAATACTAAAACTAGACACATGCCCCCGCTTTGTAACAAGGCAAAAACCCACACATAGCTTGTCGCTATACGCTTTAACAGCGCGTATTGGTCGATGCCCAGTAAAGTAAAGAACATCAAGAAGAACAGTATTTGGGGCAAATATACCAATACTGCATTGGATAAGTTTGGAAAAACAAAGCCCACAATTGCGCAAACTGGCATAATTAATGTGCTATGGCGCGCAATAAAACTAAGAAGCATGGCTTTTCCTAATAAAAAATGTTTTTTTGATACATATGTTGAACCACGCTGGGATTGTTTGATATTCAACAATCTTAGAGAGTATGAAAATTCCTAGGTGTCTCATATATCTACCACATCGATGCCTGTATAGGGAACCAAACCAGTGAAGGTACCTGAGTGGTTCGCCATAGGTATAACCTAAAAAAGGACGCTTCAAAAACTGTGAAGCGTCCTTTTTTTAAGTATCTAGACTACTATGAATGTCTGTAATCAAAAGCAATTAGATAGCTCTAATGATTGAAAACGTTATTGACAACTTGCTTTGCCCGTACGATGATTAACCACACCTTTTGACGCAAGTAATTTTGTCATCTCTGCATGACCGCGAGTACAAGCATAGGAGTAAGCACTTTGGTTGTACGATTGCATAGTCTTATCTTGAGTAGTCGCCACAAGGTTGGGATTAGCACCTTGAGCCAGTAAATATTTGACCGTCTCAATACGATTATTACTAGCGGCAACCATAATAAATGTTTCACCATCATCTTCTATTTCTTGGTCGTTTAAATCGACAGGCGCTTTGTCATTTAATAACTTATGTACTTTTTTAACAATAACGGTATTTCCCCCTAGTACAGCAGATTTCATGACGTTATAAACGTCACCATCATCTTTAGCATATATATCAGCGCCTTTATCAACTAAGTAATCTACAATATCTTCATAGCCAATAAATGCTGCCCAGCCGAGAGCGGTTTGATTAAGGCTACCTGTATCTTTAGCTTCTAAGTCTTGACCATTATTTACCATATATTTAACCGTTGCTAGATCACCTTTTTTTACAGCATCAAACCACTTGGCATCTGTTCCTGTAGAGGGCTTGTCATAGAACACACGCCAAGAAAGCTTGTCTTCATTAGCGAGATCAAAGTTTTCAGCATCACTATAGCGAAACCCTACTTGTGGAATAGGCGCAACTTGAGATGTTTTTACCACCTCAGTCTTGTCTACAGTATTATTAGTGCTAAGACTTGAACAAGCCGTTAGTAGCATAGTAGATATTAAAACTGACGCACTCATTTTATAAAAAATCTTCATAGCAAAACCTCAAATAAGTAACTTTATTATGTGAACCACATATAGTTTGAAGTAGTCGTTATAACAAGACAATAGGGGCTGTATAGAATTCATCTATTAGGACTGCTGATCGCTAAAATAATTCCAGACTAGGCGTAAATCGAAGGTAATGTCGAGACCTTAGCTAGATTTACAACAACGTCTGGGGCGATTTTAGCATCAGTCCGAAGGAACAGGACTATTTTTTGCCACTTCATAGCCAAAACTATCGCGCTTAGAATAACTAAACTTACTATTTTTGGCGTCGAATTGCCTAAAAAATAGTCTCTGTCAGTTCCTTAGCTGAATTCTATACAGCCCCTAGTAACATGCCGTAAATTCATCTGCGAAAAGCTCACTACATGTACACTACGAAGTACACTGGAACTATCTCAGGGAGAAAACCCGTTGGTATCATGAGCCTAGAGCCAAAGCTTCAAGTCCTCACTAGGGTACCGTCCTCGTTCTCATAACGGGTTTTATGACAAATAAAATTCTAAACTGGCTTTACTATCCCTTCTAGCAAACTGGCAAACCCTTGCATATAGGCGGTATCTTGACTGGAGGTACGCGTCGCTGCGTATAGCTGACAATGTACGCAATCGCCTAATGGACGCGACACAACCCAGCCTTTTTTCTCATATTCGGCAACTACCCAATCAGGCAATGCCGCCACTCCTCGTTCACTAGCGACCAACTGAATCAGCATCGCGGTCAACTCCGTGGTACGAATACTCTCAAAGCTTACCTGCGCTGGGGTCATAAAGTTGGCAATAATATCGAGGCGCTTAGCCTCTACTGGATAGGCAATCAGCGTCTCATCGGTCAAATCCTCTGGCTTAATAAATTCCTGCGCCGCTAAATCATGCGTGGGCGACAACACCAAGCGACTTTCGTACTCGAACAAGGGCTGATAGCTGATACCCTCTAACGGTAAATCACTGGTGGTAATCAACAGGTCAATATCACCTTCCATCAATAAATGATGCGGCTCAGGTTCAAAGCCAGTAGCAAAGTCTAGCTCCACATCCGACCATTCTCGGCGATAATGATTGAGTATCGGCATCAGCCAATCAAAGCAGCTATGACATTCAGACGCTAGGCGCAGCCTGCCTGCTTGGCCGTGCGCTAAGCGCTTAAGATTGGATTTGGTACGGGTGACTTGCGGCATGATGCTATCTGCCAATGCCAATACCGTTTTTCCCGCTGGAGTAAAAGTCAGAGGGCGTGTTCGACGATTAACCAAACTGATATCATAGTAATTCTCCAGCTCTTTTAGCTGGTGCGAGACCGCAGAGGCAGTGACATGCAACTCATCGGCAGCTGCAGCGAGCGAACCATGTGCTCTTAGCGCGGTTAAGGTATTGAGATGACGGAGTTCTAACATAAGACAACCTAACCGCTAAAGTGAGAAAAATTCATTATAATTGATATGGCGCTGATTTTCATTCAAAGTTTGTTTCCAATAAACGTTGGCCAGTTAGCGTCGACGCAATAATAGCTGCGAGATAATGACTAGTATCAGCGAGGCGACTAATAATATCGTCCCAATCGCATTGACCTCAGGTTTTAGACCGACGCGTACCATCGAATAGATCCGCAGTGGTAAAATCTCATAGCTGGGACCAGTAACAAAGGTCGAAACCACCACGTCGTCTAAGGATAAAGTAAAGGCAAGCAGCCAACCTGCCATCACCGCTGGCAGAATAACAGGGATTAGAACGGTACGCACCATCGTTGATTCATTGGCACCCAAATCGCGTGCCGCTTCCATCAAGCGCTCATCCAAACTGCTTAAACGCGCAAACACTGTAATGACCACAAACGGCAGGCAAAAAGTAATATGCGCCAACAGCAATGATACAAAACCCAACTGTAGACCAATTAGCAAAAACAGCGCCAATAATGAGATAGCCAACACAATCTCAGGCGACATCATCAGCACAAATAATAGGCCATTTAGCAGACCTTTACCGCGAAAGTTATAGCGGTGTAGCGCGAGGGCAGTTAGCGTACCTATTACAGTCGAAACGGTCGCGGCGACCAACCCCAATACAATAGAATGCCAAAAAGCATCGAGCATGGCTTGGTTATTGAATAGCGATTCGTACCACTTTAAGCTAAAACCACCCCAATTGTAGCCAATCTTGGATTTGTTAAATGACATCACTACCAAAACAACAATGGGTAAATATAGCATGGCATAAATTAGGCCAAGATAGCCTTTGGCAGCGATGCTACCAATTTTAATACTTCCAGTCTTAATAGAAGGCCTCTTTTTAGTCGGTGCATTAGTCCGTGAACTATCAGACATCAGGCCACCTCATTAAAATCAGTCTTGCCAATACGGCGACTACTGGCACGGTAGGCAAGTAATAATACGGCCATCGCCAGTGTCAATAACACGCTGGCTGCAGCGCCAAACGGCCAATCACGCGCATCCAAAAACTGGTTTTTTATAATATTACCCACCAATAAATTGCGTGAGCCACCTAAAATATCGGCGACGTAAAACATACCCATTGCAGGTAATAGAACCAACAGCACCCCTGAAATAATCCCTGGCGTGGTCAACGGTAATACCACATGCCAAAAGGTCTGGGTCTTTGATGCACCCAAGTCCTGTGAGGCGAGTAGCATGTCATTGCGCAAATCGGTAAAAACGGCATACAGCGGCAGCACCATAAAAGGAAATAATAAGTAGGTTAAACCTGCTATTACCGCCCCTTGGGTATATAAAATATCAATAGGGGTATCGATGACTCCGATGGCCAGTAGTGATTTATTAATCAAACCATTATTGGCAAACAGCAATTTAAGGGCATAAGTCCGCACTAAAGAGTTGGTCCAAAACGGTAGGATTAACAGCATCATGAGCAGCGGTTGCCACCGCGCTTTGACTTTAGAGATTAGCCATGCAAAAGGGTAGCCAAGCAGCAAGCAGATGACCGTGGTGATACTTGCCATCCATAATGAATGGACAAATACGCCAAAATACAAGGGATCAATCATGCGCACGTAGCTATCGATACTGACAGGTAGGCTAATAAAATCGGTGCTATCACGGGTTAAAAAACTGACCGCAATCACCAGTATATTGGGTAATAGCGCAAAGATAAGCAGCCAACCCCAAATCAGCCATAGCGTTGCCGTACGAAAAGGACTTTTATTACTGACGCTAGTACGTGCCATTAGGTGAGATCCTTTTGGGCAGCTAGGTTAATATGGTTATTATTTTCGTCATCAGGCGTAGCATCTTCTGGCAACACCCATTCCCAGCCATCAACCCATGACACTTTTACGCCCTCATTTAACTTATAATCAAAGCTTGGATCATCCTCATCAAAGAACTCCGACGCCTTAATAATATGGCCATTTTCCAGCTCAATAATGGAGTCTAAGGTGCTGCCTTTATAGTTGCTTTCAATGACCCGCCCTAGTAGGCCAGTATGTTCGGCGTTATTGGGATCGTAAATCCGTAAATCTTCAGGGCGTAGCAATAAATTCACGATATCGCCAACTTGGACATCGTTGGCAAAGTCCGGGCGGCGTAGATTGCGTAAGGTAGTCGGACCATCTTGCGCTTGCGCCTCGCAAACCTCGACTTCGATCCGTCCATTGGTCACCCGACCATCACGATCTGGCTGCTCAGGATAAACGCCCTTGACCTCAGCCTTAAATAGATTGGTCTCACCGATAAATTTGGCAGTGAATAAATTGGCAGGGGTTTCATAAATTTCAATAGGCGTGCCGATTTGCTGAAACTTGCCGTCTTTCATCACTGCGATGCGGTCTGACATCGATAGCGCTTCTTCTTGGTCATGAGTAACAAAGACAAAAGTAATGCCCAGCTCACGCTGCAGGCGCTTAAGCTCAGACTGCATTTGTAGGCGCAGCTTATGGTCAAGTGCCGATAGCGGCTCATCGAGTAATAGCAATTTAGGGCGATTAATCACCGCCCGTGCAATCGCCACGCGCTGCTGCTGACCACCAGACAAGTCTTGCGGTTTGCGGTTGGCAAGATGTTCAAGTTGTACCATCGCTAGCATTTCACGCACGCGGGTTTGAATCTCGTTTTTAGGGACTTTTTTGAGCTTAAGACCGTAAGCGACGTTTTGCGCCACTGTCATATGCGGAAATAATGCATATTGCTGGAATACGGTATTGACTGGCCGCTTATCCGCTGGCAAGCCTGCCATCTGTACCCCATCGAGATAAATCGCCCCTGCATCTGGTTGCTCAAAACCGGCAATCAACCGTAGCAATGTGGTTTTACCACAGCCAGATGGTCCAAGCAGGGTTAAAAATTCACCATGCTTGATATCGAGATTGATGTCTTTTAATACTTCCGTTTGATCATAGGTTTTTTTCAGACCAGTCAGTTGCAGTAGCACCTTGTCAGTGTTGGATGGCGCAGTGGTAGGCATCTGTGAGTTTGATTCGGTCATAAGCTTGCTTCCTAAAATACCAAAAGATCAATATGGCCATAAACTATGAATGGATACGGCATTTGGTTGCTGAGTATTATAACAAACCCTTGCTAGAAATCAGTGCAAGTTCGTTATCTGTGGGTTGGTTTGGGCTTTAAGCCATGTAAAGTTACTTTAAACGCCTTCCACTTATTTTTTACGGTTTTTATCCATCTTAACTATAGTCCGTTCTAAATAAAATCGACACGTCAATAATCCCGTGCTACTGGAGTA
>NZ_JBQSXN010000099.1:0-10645 GCF_052378235.1 Psychrobacter sp. AOP3-A1-26 | reverse complement strand
CAATTGCTTTAAGCCCCTTTACCAAATCTGCCATTAAATCCTTATCTCCCTGTCTGCTCAAAAAATCTAGCAGATTATCAGCCGTATATTCTTTCAAACCATCCACTGAATCATTTTCTAAAGCGTCCACAAGAAAAGCACCCAGTAGTATTTTTTGCCGTGTTAGCTTCTTATCTAACTTCTGCTTCTCCCTATTTATTTTAAGCTCAAGTTCATTAATCTTCTGCTGCTCTTTCAAATCATTACCACCAAGTAAGCTCATAACCCTATCCTAAATTATCAATTCTTTACTCACCTGACTATAGCAACTTCGCCAGTATCTAACAACAGTTCATGATATAGTTAATTGACGGATGGTTGAGTCCCACTGACTAAGTGCGAGTTTTCGACTTCACAAATGTTTATTACCTACGGCAATACATTTATGAAGTCAAAACATCGGCAGGGGTAAGACCCCCACACCCCCAACATTGCAAAAAGACGCAATGTTAAAAACCTGAAAACAGAGCTTGTAGAAATGGCTATTTTTATCGCATCGACCAAATCAGTATCTCGCAGTAACGGACAAAGTGCCGTTGCCAGTATGAGATATCAAGCAAGGATAGAACTAGAGGATAAGCGCTATGGTAAGACCCATGATTATTCAAAAAAGCATGGCGTGATGAGCGCGGATATTATTTTGCCGTCAGCGTTGACTGCTGCCAACGCTAAAATTTCACGCAGTGATTTATGAAACAAAGCGAAGGCTGCCGAGAAGCGAGTCGATGCGCGTGTTGCTGGTTAATCTACCACATGAATTAAGCGCAGAAGATCGCAAAACAATCGTGCATCAGTTCGCCTAGACGCTTGCAGACAAATATGGCGCTATTAATCGACTAACTGATAAAGAAATTAGGCGGTAGTAGCGGTGACGTTAAACAAATGAATAGAGATATTATTTCATCATTTATTTATATCGAAGCCTTAGATGCCTATATTTCAGACGATAGCCGATCTAATGAAGTTAAGGAAGTCGCTAAAGAGCATCTAGCAGATACTATTAGTAAAACGTGTTATTAGCTTAAACATGCGCTTTCTGACATTCACAGACTATCTTCAAATGAGCGTGAGAAGCACACAGATGCGCTTAGAGCGTCTTTAAGCGCTTCTACTGAAGGATATAGCTCTGAGTTGTCTAAAGACCAAAATACGGCAATATAGAGCTGTATAAGCTCGTTTAATTACAATCAAGATAGAGCTGTTACCAAAAGGGGTGGTTTAAGTCGTTAATTTCTTTTATCCAATCTTGATAAATTACCTAGCTTTTTTCAGCAATATTTTTTTAATCCTTTTAATCCTTTTAATCCTTTTAATCCTTTTAAAGAGTTTTAAAGAGTTTTAAAGAGTTTTCCGCCCTCTGTAAGCACCGTGATATATAGCTTTCAACCTCTATATGTCTACAAATCCAAGGTTTAATGTCTACAAATCCAAGGTTTAATGTCTACAAATCCAAGGTTTAATGTCTACAAATCCAAGGTATTTACCTACATAGGTGTGATAGTATGTAGCTAAATAGTTTTTAGGACATGTGCTGATGAAAAAACCTCAAGATATGGTTGTTAAAAGTAATACGCTAATTGAAGCCAGTTACTCACTCACAGTTCAAGAGATAAGGCTGCTTGATATAGCTTTGGCTGACTTAGCAACTTATGACGAATGTGAAAAAGACCTTTTGACGATGCACGAGTTCGTGCATATAAGGGCTGATGAATACGCAAAGATATATGATGTTGATATGAAAACAGCTTATACAGCACTTAGAGAAGCAAGCGAAAACCTATTTACTAGATACTTTACTTACAGTGTGCAAAGTGAGAAGTTCCCGACTCACCAAGAGCATAGAAAAGCACGTTGGGTTTGGAATATAGCTTATGTAGAAGGTCAGGGCTTGGTCAAGTTAGCGTTTACGCCTGATTTAATAAAGCTAGCAGGGAAATTAAAAGGCGATTTTTCACGTTATCATTTGAAGCAAAAAGCACCGCTAACAAGCGTCTACGCGCATCGATTGTACGAAATGATGATGCAGTGGCGAAAGTCTAAAACAGTTCCTTCAGTCTCATACAACGAGCTAAGGCACAGGTTTGATATTGATGATAAAGAATATAAAAGAATAGCGAACTTTAAAGCTAGAGCATTAGACCCAGCCATCAAGCAAATTAACGAGCATACAGACATAATCGTCAGCTATGAGCAGTACAAGGAAGGTCGAAAAGTTGCGGGCTTCATCTTTAAATTTAATTTTAAAGACAAGCAAAAAGAACCGATCAAAACTACCATTAAAGACATTGATAAAACCGTCAGCGACGATAAGCCAGATACTACCAAGCGCGCACCTAAAGCTATACCAACCATGACTGACAAGCAAAGAAACACATTTGCCAATAAGCTGTTAAATAACTTTGATTTTATCCGTGATTATAGTTCTCAAACGATTGGAAAGAGCAGGGAAGAGCTGCTGATATGGGTTGAGCAAGGGTTAACAGACGATGAAACACGTCAAGAGTGGCGCAAATATATATTGATGTCAGGATATGAATTCCCCGATCCACTGAAAAGCTAAAACAGACTGTTATAAGTAGTTTCATTATACCAGTCTGTTTTAAGTAGTCTGTTAATACGTTTTAGGAATGAAGTAGCTGGTTCCTCTAGGGTATACATGGAAAGCTTATAAAATTTTAGAAATCATTTTTTACATTATTAATTAACTAAATCTTACGCTTACCTTGCAAAGATATCATATCAATTACAATCAAGACAACACCAATACATATACCGATAAATATACCAACATCAGCAATATTAAAAATAGGATAATGCCAAACGTTGGCATAATGTACATGGATGAAATCGATGACGTGACCATGCAGTAAGCGATCGATTAAATTACCAATTGCACCGCCCAGTACCAAGGCTAAACCGAGAGAAAGTAGCTTAGTTTTTCGAGCGGCTTTAGGCAGATAAACTATCAAAAATAGCGACATCAATATTGCCATCCCTGAAAAAAACCACTTTTGCCAACCACCGGCATCTGCCAAAAAACTAAACGCTGCGCCATAGTTATAAGCGAGCGTCCAATTTAGAAACGGCTCGATCACAGGTACAGGTTCAAGAAAGGTTAGATTGGTCTCAGCTAACCATTTTGTCCACTGATCAAGTATGATTACAACTAGTGACAATAGATACCAATTAAGCGCAAAGCGACCATTAGCCACCATCTCTGGCTCACGTTTGGCGAGATTTGCGCCCATCGGTAATGACGTATCAGTAATATTTAAGGTGTCTTTATAATCGTGGCTTGGTGTAACTGTACTTTTATCAGTCATAGAAGGCATCTTTTTAAAATGGTAGTGCAAAGTTGAGTTAAAAGGTCAGTCTAAAATCGTATGCAAAGTTCAATATAATACTGGGTTTAACACTTGATAAATTTGATCGCTTATAAGGGATATTGCTTATAGTAAGTAGCTACGTCAATCATAAATATTAACGAGACGAAAACAATATAAAGCAAATACAATATAAATGCCTAAACCAATTTTTTTATAAATTGAATTTTCATGTGTTGACTTAGTATTTTCTAAGTTATCTCTCATTAAATTTATTAACCTTCATCACCTAGCATAAAACTATGGGTTGAACATCTTTTCTCGTGCCGATCCACTCTAATAATTTTTTTACCATAACGTCTGTTGTTAGAATACGTTCGATGCCTATA
The DNA here is from genome assembly GCF_052378235.1 of Psychrobacter sp. AOP3-A1-26. Taxonomy (NCBI): domain Bacteria; kingdom Pseudomonadati; phylum Pseudomonadota; class Gammaproteobacteria; order Moraxellales; family Moraxellaceae; genus Psychrobacter; species Psychrobacter sp. AOP3-A1-26. The sequence continues at coordinate 6,894 of NZ_JBQSXN010000099.1, read as the reverse complement.
TAGCACACCGATCACGAATAGAATATGTATGGTAGGTACACCATGAAGTACACTGTGACTATTTCAGTGAGTTAAAACGTTGATACCATTAGCCTACAGCTTAAGATTCAAGTCCTCACTAGGGAACCGAACCAGTTAAAGCACCTGATTTGTTCACCGTAGGTATGATTAAATCAGATTCGATAGCTGGGGATTTTTTCTATAAAAATAGCCTTCTACTAGTTTCCCATAATATATAAATAGCAATGAAAAGTAGAATAAGTCCTGAAAATTTACTAATTATATTTGCGATTTTATTATTACTAACTTTTGAGAATATAAAAGAATAAATAGATAAGATACTATAGTCTAGAGCTATCCACACCAACGTCAGAATTAGCATAGACGAATATATGTCGCTTGATACCTCTAAGAATAAAGGGAAGAAAGCAATAAAAAAAATAACATCTTTAGGGTTAGAGATACCTATAAGAAAGCCATCTTTGAAATGGTTTTTCGTAACAAGAACTGAACTTTCCTTTACAGTCTGATCAATATCAATTTTATCTTTTATAATGCCTATAGAAAAATATATAAGATAGAATGCCCCTAAAAAGGATAACCAGAGCATAGCTGTCTCGCTAACTGAAAACACCCCCTGAAGGATAATAAATGATATTGCTATCAAGATTAGTGACGCAGTGTTAGTGCCTGCGACTGTTGCTAACCCCGCTTTGAACCCACTTTTTACGCTTGCACTCACTACAAGTACAGTCACAGGTCCTGGAGTGCCTAGAAATAGAAGAATAGCTAAGAAATAGGCGAACAATAAAGAATAATCTATCATTTAACTAATGCCTTTTTTATTTTTAATGGACATATTTTATTTACAAGTGCTCATCTAAACTAGCATTCAACTCTAAATCATTCTTAGTCTCGACCGTACCACCAAGCCCCTTTACCAAATCTGCCATTAAATCCTTATCAGTCTGTCTGGTCAGGAAATTCAATAGATTGTCAGCCGTATATTCTTTCAAACCATCTACTGAATTATTCTCTAAAGCATCTACCAAAAAAGCACCAAGTAATATTTTTTGCCGTGTTAGCTTCTTATCTAACTTCTGTTTCTCTCTATTTATTTTAAGCTCAAGAGCATTAATCTTCTGCTGTTCTTTTAAATCATTACCACCAAGTAAGCTCATAACTCTTCCTTAAATTATAAAAATTATAGTCTTTCAAACTATAGCAAGTTCGCCAATACCTAACAACAGTTTATGATATAGTTAATTGACAGATGGTTGAGTCCCACTGACTAAGTGCGAGTTTTCGACTTTACAAATGTTTATCCCTATCGGTCACACATTTATAAAATCAAAACATCGGCAGGGGTAAACCCCCACACCCCCAGCACTACGAAAAGACGTCGTGCTAAAAACCAAAAAACTGAGCTTGTAGAAATGGCTATTTTCATCGCATCGACTAAATCAATATCACGAGGCAAGGGACAAAGTGCCGTTGCCAGTGCGAGCTATCGCGCAGGGGTTGAGCTTGAAGATAAGCGCTATGGCAAAACTCATGATTACTCAAAAAAGCATGGCGTGATGAGTGCGGATATTATTTTGCCGACAGCATTGGCTGCTACGGGCGCTGATATTGATCGTAGTGATTTATGGAACAAAGCGGAGTTTGCCGAGAAGCGCAAAGATGCGCGAGTGGCTAGAGAATGGCTAGTCAATCTACCTTATGAATTAAGCGCAGAAGACCGAAAAGAGTTAGCGCATAGCTTCGCCCAAACCCTAGCCGACCGTTACGGCACGATTGCCGATTGCGCCATTCATGAGCCTACTCAAAAAGAGATTGATCGCGGTGCAGATCCGCGCAACTATCACGCCCATATCATGTTTACCACGCGCACCGCAGAGCTTGACGAAAATAATGAAATCACACTAACAGACAAAGCGACTATTGAGCTATCAGACAAAAAGCGGCGTTCACTTAGCATGGAACGCGTGAGCCATGAGATTAAAGACGTTCGCCAACTATGGGAGCAGATCGCCAACGAAAAACTGGCTGAGCACGACCATAAATTGATTGATAGTCGCAGCTATGCCGCGCAAGGGATTGATATTGAACCACAGCTCAAAATGGGATCAGTCGCTACTAAGCTGGAACGTGACAAATACGAGCGAGAACTAAGAAAAGCTGAACAAGCCAAAGCAGAAGGCAAGCATTACGAGATTGATAAAACGCCAGCAACACAGCTTGGCACTATCAACGAAATAATCAACGAGCGTAACGAGCTGGTATGGGGCGTAGCGCTTACGAAAAATCAGATCGTGAATGATGCCGCTGATGCCATTATCTTAAACGGTCATAAAATCAAAGATATTGAACACAGCACATCGCCACCAAGCAGGACAACCGTAGCAGATGAACCCATCAAAAAATCAGAACCAGCACCTGCGCCGAAGCCTAAAGCACCCACACTCGATGCGGTAGCAAAAGCAATGGCAATGGCTCAGGGCATTAAGAGCAAACGCGCAGATGAGCAAAAACAAAAAGAGGTGGCGCTAGAGCAGCAAAGGCAGTGCGAGCTTGCCGAACAACAAAAACGTGAACAAGCCGAACGTGAGCGCGTTGAACAAGCACGAGCCGACAGAGCAAGGCAGCAGCAAGCGATAGCCGAGCAGCTGGAGCGCGAAAGTCAGCAGTTCATGGTAGATAAAAAAGCGCTGTATGCCGCTGTAATGGCACAGTTAGAACAGCATACGCAGAAAGGGATTGATCCAAACAGTAAGACCGGCAAACCCATTTTATCGATTTCAGTCGCTAATGAGATCACACACAGCCTCAATCAGTATATGGATAACCCAGATACCACACAGAGACAGCGCGAGCTTGCGCTAAATGAGCGTACTGCGTTAACGGACTTAGTGAACGACAAATCAACGCAAGCTTTGAGTGAGATTAAAAATCTACACTATACCAGTGATCGTAAAACGCACACAGCAGCTCTACAAGGCGTTTTAAGTGAATTTGTAGACAATCACGGGCAAAGCATCGATAAATCGCAGGAAAAAGCCCTAGAGAGCGCACAAAAAGCCATTTCAGACTACAGTAACGAGATTAACCGCAGCCGCAGCTATGGATTAGGAAGATAAAAAAATGTCAGAGATACCCAACCTTGAAGACTTGCTTACCGCTATTGCAACGCTTACCGAGCATAACACCGAATTGCTCACTCAAAGAGAAGAACAGTATCAAGCGATGGCAGCAAGAGACACAGCTACCGCCAAGCTTGTTAACGAACTAACTGCACAGCTCAAGGACTATCAGGAACGAGAAAATAAAATAAAATCAGCGATTGTTGCTGGTACAGCTAAAGAGGTTCGCTTAGAGGTTGCTGATCTTCTCAATTACTACTCTAACCGGCTAACCCAAGGCGTTGGTGGTCACGTTGAGCAAGCAAATATTCAGCTAGAAAGTACAATAGGTATAGCGAAGACACAGATAACCCAGCTGTCTAAATTATCAACTGAGATGAAAGGAACGTTTGATACTAACTTTAGCAGCTTAAAGCTTTTTTCTGAGAACTTTGAAGAACAAAACAAGAGCTTAGCTAATGACGCAAACATTGTTTTAAACAGTGTTAGAACTCAAGCAAAGAAAGGGGCAGAAAAGTATACAAAGGAGTTATCAGAGGAGTTTGCTAAATCACTGAGCTGGAAGGCTGCTGCTCTAATAGGTGGTATCTGTGCTTGTATATTTGCCCTGACGTTATTTTCTGTTTGGCTTATTGTACCTAGTAAAGCTGAAATAGCTGATCGTCAAGCTGAGTACAACCGTTTAGCAGCAGCTAAAGTGGCTCATAATGTGATTAAAGGTAAAGATGGTTACTATGCAAAAGTTAAAAAGCAATCCTGTTTTTTAGGTTCGGATAATGAACAGTACTGTAAATTTAGATAGATCAAAGCCTTTATCTTTTTAGTTAATAAAAAAGAAAAAAGGTTTTTAATGTTTTTAATGCTTTTAAAAGCTTTTACGTCCGCTACAGGGCTTGCCATTCATAGCTCTTAGACTCCATTCGACTACGTTTAGCGACCCATTCGACTACGTTTAGCGACCCATTCGACTACGTTTAGCGACCCATTCGACTACGTTTAGCGACTATTCGACTACATTGATTGAAAGTTGTAGTTTAATATGTTTATAATGTTTATGGCGTCCCTTAATGAGCAGAAATGATGAGTAAGCTAATTACCAAAGATAATAAATTAATAAATGCGAGTTATTCACTTGGCATACCTGAGCAGCGAGTTATCTTTTTGGCTATTGTTGAAGCTCGAGCGCAAGAACGAATGATTGATGCTAGAGGTGTGCTACAAATTCATGCAAGCAGTTATCAAGAACAATTTAAAGTGGAAAAACATTCAGCATACAAAGCTTTGAAAAGTGCTGCTAATGGCTTGTTTGAGTCTTATTTTGGGTATGATTATATTCACGAAAAGACAGGGAAGCCAGCGCATCGTGTCGTTAGGTGGGCGCAAGCAGTAAGCTACATAGAAACGGCTGGTATGATTGAATTACAGTTCACTGATGCCGTTATTCCACTAATAACAAGACTTAGCGAGCAATATACTGAATATGATTTAAAGCAGGTTAGCGAGTTGCAAAGCGAATATGCAATCAGGCTTTATGAGTTAATGATGCAATGGAAATCAGTTGGCAAAACAAACAAAATACCACTTGCTGAATTCCGTACAAAACTAGGCGTTGAGCCTGAACAGTATAAGAAAATGTGTAACTTCAAAGCTCGAGTGTTAGACCTTGCGATTAGTCAGATAAACGACTTCACCGATGTGACAGCCACATATGAGCAGCATAAATCTGGTAGGGCTGTCACTGGCTTTACATTCAAGTTTAAAATGAAGAAAAACGAAGAAAAAACTACTGCTAATATTGAAAGTGATAACAGCGACAGATCTACTATTGAAGGGCTAAATGACAAGCAACTAGGGCGTATCGCTCGGAACCCTAGCTTTATCGCTGATTATAATCATTTGGTCAGCTCTACTAGCCCAGCTGGACAAAATGCTACTGAATGGGAGTTTGAAATGACTAACCGTCTAAAAAAAGACCCTTCTCAGTTCAAGAAGCGTCCAATTAAAGATTACTTAGAGTATTAAGGCTAATGGTCTGTTATGAGTAGTTCCGCAAATACAGTCTGTTATAAGTGGTCTGTTAATAGGTTTGAAGGGCAAAATAGCTGGTTCCCTTGGGGTATGTTCAAAATCGGAATTTATATTTAGTTAGGAAACGAAATACTCTATGCCAGTATAACCTACCTTAATTGATAGAAATAAGAGAATTAAATAAATAGAATTTCTAAACTTGGTATTACTAACACGACTTCTTAATTTGATACCTATAAATAGAAATAGGATTGAAGCGGTAGTAAGAGTCGTAAGGGTTACTAACTCCTTTGAGCTAAAGGAGAGTATCTGATCTCTTAGCAAAATAACTTGCACTATTTTGCTTAATAAATAGCAAATATTACTCGCTTTCACAATTTCATGTTTGTTATTTGTATTAGAAAACAAGTACATCATAAGAATTGGTGACATAGCATTGGTTGCGCCTCCGACAATACCTGCTACGGAACCAAAAATCATCAAACTAACCGTACCTGTAGGTATTCTTAGACCTTGAATAACGCCTTTATTACTCAAATATCCGTTGATAACGTAATACAGAGTTATCACTGCCATTAAAAGATAAACCACACCAGCTGGTACATATAATAAAAGCTTTACGCCAATGGCACTCCCTATCAATGACGTTAAAGCGAGCAACCAATATTTTTTTGAGTAGTAAGCTATTTCTCCTAATATGCCTCTGGTGTTGTTAGTGAACAGGACTATAAAATTCATGATGAGGCTTGGAAAAGCCATTATCGCAATTGCTTTAGGTAGAGGGAAAATCATCGCCAAAGCGATAGTTCCTATCATTGGAAAGCCCATTCCAGTCAGACCATGTAGCAATGAAGCAACTGCAAATACGATTAGCTGTAAAATATATAATAACGTATCAGGTATACTGTTGATTAGGCTAGCTGAAATCATGTTTGGTTACTCTTGCTCGGATATAGTGCCTATCTGTATCTGCGAATGGCTTTCTGGCATGAAGCCCACGTAAATTGTCAATTATAATTAAATCATCTTCAATAGCTTGAAACTCTTGTGTTTCTTTACTTTCGTTAATTAATGACGTTAAAAAATCTAAAGCCCAGATCATTTCTGAATGATTATTAATTTCATAAGTTGTCATTCCTTTTTGAATACAATCATGTCTAAACCTGATAGTTTGATTATTAATATCTAAAATTTTGGCAAAAATAACAGTTTCATTCTCATCAAACGACTTGGGGGTTTTAAATGGGTAGTTGTTCTCATTTAAGATGTCTAGACATTTCTTACCCTCCTGAGTGCTTTTTAAAGAATTTACAATCGTTTCATAGCTTAAATATAGAGACTCTCCACCCTTATAGGCAGGTTTTACAACATACATAACAAGGTAATCTTCAGGTTGTGAGATAAAAGAAGAATCGCTATGTAAAGGGCATGCACCTGTTTGCTCAGAAAATGTAGTCTGATTTACCTTAATATATTCTTCACCACGGAATTTGATATCCCAAAACTGAGATTCTGTGTCACAGATATTAGAGTTAGTCTTGTGTTGTGTTAAGCTCCCCATTTGCGACAAGAAAAAGGATAAAACAGTTTTTTTATCCATATTTAAGTTTTTCAGTCCTGTATTTCGTAAGACACAATACCCTTTTGTGGATACAACTTCTTTTATTTCTTCTATAAGAGCATTTAATTCTAATTTTTCTAGCTGCTCTTTTTTAGAAAGAAG
>NZ_JBQSXN010000098.1:0-10884 GCF_052378235.1 Psychrobacter sp. AOP3-A1-26 | reverse complement strand
TTTATTTATAGCGACGCAGGTTGAGCAGGCTTAAAGGTGGTTAGTTTTAAGGTTTTCGTAAGTACCTTTTACCAAGATGTCATTAGTGACTTGATTGATGTCGGTGTGACCACAAAATGCCATGCTGATATCACACTCGTTATAAATCAGCTCTAGCGCGCGGCGAACACCATCTTCACCATACGCCCCTAGGCCGTAAAGAAAAGCGCGACCGATCATCGTGCCCTTTGCGCCCAGCGAGATGGCCTTTAGTACATCTTGACCTGAGCGAATACCGCTGTCTAACCACACCTCAATATTGCTGTTTTCAGCGTGTACCGCTTGTACAATATCAGCGAGGGCAGAGATAGAAGAGAGCGCACCGTCCAACTGCCGCCCACCATGATTTGAAACCACCAGCGCATCGGCACCGCTACGCGCAGCTAAGATAGCATCTTCAGGCTCCATAATGCCTTTGATGATAAGTTTGCCACCCCACATATCTTTGATACGGGCGACATCGTCCCAGCTCAATGCAGGGTCAAACTGTTCGGCCGTCCATGCTGATAGTGACGAGATATCCTCGACGTTTTTGGCATGACCGACGATATTACCAAAGGTGCGTCTTTTAGTACCCAGCATATTTAGGCACCATTCAGGCTTGGTCATGAGATTTAATATATTAGCGAGTGTTGGTTTCGGTGGTGCAGACAGACCGTTCTTGATGTCTTTGTGGCGTTGACCCAATACTTGCAAATCAGCGGTCAATATCAGTGCTGAGCAATTGGCAGCTTTGGCACGGCGGATCAGATTGGCCATAAATTCTTGGTCGCGCATGACATATAACTGAAACCAAAAGGGCGCATTGGTATTTTCTGCCACATCTTCGATAGAGCAGATACTCATGGTCGATAATGAAAAAGGCACGCCAAATTTTTCGGCTGCTCGCGCGGCGTGAATCTCGCCATCCGCCCACATCATGCCAGTAAAACCAGTGGGAGCGATGGCGACAGGCATCTTGACTGGCTCATCAATCATATGCGTTGCCAGACTGCGGTTGTCCATATTGACCAATACCCGCTGGCGCAATTTAATACGGTCAAAGTCGGTCTCATTGCTGCGATAAGTGGTCTCAGTCCATGAGCCTGAGTCGACATAATCATAAAACATACGCGGCACTTTACGTTCAGCGACACGGCGCAAGTCTTCGATTTCGGTGACTTTTTTTAAAGTGCTTTGCTTTAAAGTGGTTTGCTTTAAAGTGCTTTTCTTTAAAACAGGCTTTAACTCTTTCATAACGTTCTCGCTACTAAAGTTTTACGCTTGGCATGCCAGAAGCGATTATTGGTTTTATCAGGCATTTAATATTGTTATGAAGCCCTTAATAATTGCTGCAAATCCATCACGGAAAACGGATAGTTTAAGCGTTGAGTTGGTGTCAAAATAACGGGGATAGTGGTGGCAAACGCCATCATAAGCGGCTCATCGAAATCGGCGATATCGACAATCTTATAAGTGATAGGCTGTACCGCTTGAAACTGTATGATTAGCTGCTCAGCGACATCACATAAATGACAGCCAGAGGTTCCCAGTAGCCACCATTTATCAATATCATCAACGCTATTTTTAGCACCGTTTTTAGCGCTAGCAAGGCTGGGGTTTGCGTCAATCATACGCGCCCGCAATGCTTTTATGTCATTATCGTCCATAGTTATTCTCTCGCCTTAATATTGGCCGCACCGTACTTGTTTTTAGCTTTTTATCCAAAACGTGAGTATTGCTTCGTCTTGTTACGAAGTTTTTGTCGAAACGCTGTGACATGATAAAGAAGTGGGGTAAATAATGACAGCGATTGTGAGATTAGGTAAGATGACTTGCTGTTTATCGTTACCGATTTATGAGGATTGGCGTAGCGTTTTCACTGACGGCTTGTTACTTAAACGCTTCTACTCAGAGTGTTCTACTTTATTTTATTACTTTTTTAATCATTTGGATATCGCGCATGGCAAGTTTTGGCAAGTTTTTCAAACGGCTATTATTGGCAATAATGTTGTTGGTTGTGGCATTCCATGTGTTGGTCGCTGGACTACTGTTAATTTGGAAAACCCAGCCCATTAATAACAGCATGTTTATGCTGACCCATCGTTTAACAGGCGGTACAGTCACCCAAACGTGGGCAGAGTATGATGCCATTGCCAAGTCGGCCAAGCAAGCGGCGATAGCGAGTGAGGATTCGACGTTTAGTGAGCATAATGGTTTTGATATGAAAGGTATCGAGGCGGCGCGTAAGAAAAACGAAGAAACGGGTAAAATGTCTGCTGGTGGCTCAACGATTAGCCAGCAATTGGCAAAGAACTTGTTTTTGACTTCGCATCGCTCGTATGTGCGTAAGGGTGAGGAAGCCATTATTACCGTAATGATTGAAACGCTTTGGGACAAACAGCGTATCTTGACGGCTTATCTAAACGTAGCAGAGTTTGGCAATGGTATTTATGGTGTCGAAGCCGCGGCTCAGCATTACTTTGATAAATCGGCGGCCAATCTAAACCGTGATGAGTCAGCGCTACTGATCGCCATGCTGACCAACCCCAAGTACTATCAAGACAATCAGAGCGATAGACGCTTACGTAATAAACAGCGTATCATCAAAAAACGGATGAAAAATGCGGCATTGCCACAATCAGCTTAATTAATAAGCAGCGTAACTGCTCGCCTCAATTGTTATAAAGTTAAACGGGCAGCGATGTTAAATGGTGGCAGTATTTCATAAGCATGATGATAATAAAAAATGCTAACAAAGCGGTTGTCGGAAATGTTGTTTTTAAAAAGATGACGGCGTATCGATAATAAAAAAGGAGCGATGACATGGTAGGTGTGAATGATAAGCAGGACAAGGGTAATCACATCAATGACATGATTGATGTTAATGAGCTTAATAGCATTAATAGCGTTAGTAATCAGGCCAATGTAAAAGATAACAATGACAACCTAACCCAGATTGCATGGCAGCGTTCAGAAGACGGCAGCTATTCACCCAGCAGTTATATCAATCGTGACTTGTCCTTATTACAGTTTCATCTTCGTGTCTTAGCGCAGGCCGCCAGTCCTCACCATCCGCTCCTTGAGCGCCTGTTCTTTTTAATTATCTTTTCGTCAAATATCGATGAGTTTTTTGAGATTCGTGTCGCTGGCATCATGCAAAAACTTAATATTGCAGATATTTCGACCAGCGCCCACGGTATGCGCCCCAGTGAAGTGCTGAACGAAATTTCGACGATAACGCATGATGCAATTGCTGAGCAATATCGCATTCTTAACGAAGATGTCCTACCAGCGCTCGCTAAGGAAGACATCCGTTATCTCAAGCGCGACGAGCTCAATGCCGAGCAATCCGCTTGGATGAAGCGTTATTTTACTGAACAAGTATCGCCAGTATTGACACCCATCAGTATTGATCCTGCGCATCCATTTCCACGTTTGGTCAATAAGAGCCTAAACTTCATCGCTACATTAGAGGGCAAAGATGCCTTTGGTCGCGATATCAATCTAGCGATTGTACCTGCACCGCGCAGTTTGCCGCGGGTGATTCGTCTACCCGATGAGCTAACGGGCGGCAAAGAGCACCACGTGATGCTATCGGCCATCATTCATGAGCACATTGGTGAGCTATTTCCTGGGATGAATGTCACTGGCTGCCATCAATTTAGGCTGACGCGCAATGCCGATTTGGATTTGGCAGATGATGTCGAGGATATTGCCAAAGCATTAGAAGGCGAGCTAGAAAACCGCCGCTTTGGTGATAAAGTGCGTTTAGAGGTGACTACTGACTGTCCGGTACCTATTAGTGATTACTTGCTCAATGAGTTTGATCTGCATGATAATCAGCTATACCGGGTCAATGGCCCTGTCAACTTAACGCGTTTGTTGTTTGATTTTAATATTCCAGCACTGCGTTATCAGCCTTTTACTCATGTCGTGCCAAAAGTGTTCCGCCGTGAGATGGATAAGCTGGATAAATCGACCAGTATGTTTGCGGCTATGCGCAAAAGAGATGTGCTGGTACACCATCCTTTCAATGCGTTTTCGCCCATTATCAATCTATTGTGGCAAGCCGCCAGCGATCCAAAAGTGTTGGCAATTAAGCAGACGCTGTATCGCTCAGGCACCAATTCAGAAATCGTTAAAGCACTGGCCGCCGCTGCCCGTAATGGCAAAGAAGTTACTGCCGTCATCGAGTTGCGCGCCCGTTTTGATGAAGCCTCTAATATCGCGGTTGCCAACTACTTACAAGAAGCAGGGGCAGTTGTGGTGTATGGCATCGTCGGTTACAAAACCCATGCCAAGCTCATGCTTATTGTGCGCCGTGAGGACGACAGAATCCGCCGCTATGTGCATTTAGGGACGGGCAACTATCACGCCGCCAATGCCAAAGTTTATACTGATTATGGTTTGTTTAGCGCAGATGCTGACATCTCAGAAGACGTGCATAAGATATTCCAAGAGCTGACTGGTATGGGCAAACCTGCCAACCTCAAAAAGCTCCTGCACGCGCCCTTTACGCTGCATGAAAAACTAATGAGTTTTATCGATGATGAAATCGCTCATGCCAAGGCTGGCAAGCGCGCTCATATCATCGTCAAAGTCAACGCCCTAACCGAACGGCGTTTGATTGGCAAGCTATATGATGCCTCGCAAGCAGGGGTCAAAATTGAGCTGATTTTGCGCTCTATGTGTTGTCTACGCCCACAAGTAAAAGGGCTGTCCGAAAACATCACTGTGCGCTCTGTCATTGGTCGTTTTTTAGAGCACACGCGCATTTATTACTTTTATAATAACGGAGACGAGCGCTTATATTGCGGTAGTGCCGACTGGATGGATCGCAATTTATTCCATCGAGTCGAAGTGGCGTTTCCGATTGAAGATAAAAAGCTGTTTAAGCAGGTCTATGAAGATGGCTTGCTGAATTACCTAAAAGATAATACCCAGGCTTGGACGCTTGATGGTGATGGTGTATGGCAGCAGCTTCAGCCAGCAGCGGATGAGGTACCGCATAGCGCCCAAGAGTATTTATTAAAAGTTGTCAGTGGGGTGGGAGAGACAGTCTAGCCAGCCTTTTTAACCTCAGAGTTTATACAATTAAAGTTCATTAATTAAAGCCAAGCATAGATATCTATACTTGGCTTTAATTAATTGTGCCGTGTATACGAGTTACAAACTGTCTTGTAACCTCACATTTATTCACATATTGATACGGCAGTACACTGGTGCATTACTCAGTATTCTCCTTATACTTAATATAGTCAGTGAGAAGTAATATCGCTACATCACATCACGTACTGCGGGTACCGTTTTTTCTTGCTTGCTGTGCCTACGCAGACAGAGGCTGCAAAAAAACTATACCCGCAGTATCGTAGCGCTTTTAAAGTATTTTAACTATATCAGTTAACCGATTATAAAAATATGGAGTCATTATGAGTAATACAACGAACGATACGTCAGATATCAAAAAAGCAGCAGAACAAGCTGACGGTCAGAAAATTGAGAAAAACCTAAAAGACAATAAACAAGCGGACACACCTGAACAGCTGAGTGAGAAAGAGCAAACTTCTTTTATTGAAGAGGATTTGCGCACGGATAAGTAGTGACTGCTCTAGACGTTCGGATTAAAAAAATTAATATACCAACGCGAGGGATACGCTATGACAGCTAATAGACATACCAATGAAGAAAAAGTATTGGTCGATGACCCATCTCTACTACATCCAAAAAATAGCCAAGATAGCTATGAAGGACGTAAGCATGAACCCGATATTGATGGTCCACAACAAGAGTCGCAAGAAACCGATGAGATATATTCTGATCCGCGCAAGGAAGAGGATTTACCAGCAGGCGGCAAAAACGTTGCAGATTTAGATGCTCATGATTTGAGTCAAGAAAGCGAGAAGTAAGTTCTCATATAAGTGACTATTTTATCTTATATCAATGAGCCTTTATAAAAATGAGCCTTTATGAATAAGCGTTGTCAGACATCTAGTGGCCAATAAAATAATAACAAAGCTGAGTTAAAATATAAGGATATCACTATGCAAAATAAAGATATGCAAACCAAAGACCCCGCGTTGACTAAAACGCCTGTCGATGACCAGGTCGATCATCATGAGATTCATAATGATAGGACACATGATGGTATCGCCGATAATATCCTAGGTCATGATAACGAGGATAAAAGTACCCAGACATTCCAAGAAACAGTCATTGGTACAAGATACGCCAGTGATGATGCCGAGCATGGTGACCATATGCACGAAGATATCCACCATGATAGTTATAATGTGATGTCTACCGACGATAGTATTGTAGATGATACAACTATCAACAAAGGAACGGAAACGTTTGAAACAGGGGTCTTTGACTCAAAACACGTAAATGATAATGACAATCCTGCACGTCAGCCTGATCGCCGTGACCAAGAAGGCAATGCTTTTGATGAAGGCGTCAATGAACATACGACTGTTGATGATGCTTCTAAAAGCACAGAGATAAACGATAGGAATCGCTATGCAAGCGTTGATAACGCCCAGACACGTGTACTAAACCCTGACGACAAGGATTGATAGTCCTTTTGCAGTACTCTAGAAATCGCAGGTTATATAGAAGAAATTTTGCGATAAAAACATTGCGATAAATTGCTATAAGGAGTCATTATGAATAAGACAGACCATAATACAGTCAATAACAATCATGAGTTAAAAGATGCAGACGATAACAATGGTATCGTTCCTGATGATGCCTTGCAAAAAGTCAATCCAGCTGCGGCAGAAAGAGTCACTGACGACCATGACCCGCATAATGTTGCCAAAAACACCAAACAGTATGATAGCTCGTTAATGGAAGACGACAAATAACCATTTATTGTAATAAGCGAAATTAAATAGAAGTAAAAAAGTGAAGTAACTGATCGAGTTCAATACTCTAATCCGTTACTTCACTTTTTTTGACAAAGCGATAGCTGACGCTATATATAGTGATGAACACTAAAACTGATACGGCTGTATTAGTGTGCTATTGGTATAAATTTTTCTAGCGTGCTGCATACGCAGAGGCTGCGCAAAATTCATCCCAGTAGCACTGTAGTAATTCTCAGATATTTTGACTGCCTTTAAGCAGGGGAGCCGCTATGAAAACGTAGCTCAGTGTCTGGACTTGATATTAGCTCTGCTTCTATTGCTTTAAAAAATGCCACACGCTCATCAATATTCTCCTCAGATAGTGATTGTGCCAGTGCCAAATAATCCTCAAAATGACGGCTTTCTGACTTTAATAGATAACGATAGTATTTAGCCAAACGCTCATCATCGATAACCTCAGCAAGTGCCGCAAAGCGCTCGCAAGAGCGCGCCTCAATAAATGCCCCAATAATCAACACATCTACCATCGCTGCTGGCTCGTAAGTACGTTTATGCTTTAGCATACCTTTGGCATAGCGGCCTGCACTCAGATATTCCCAGACCTGACCGCGCTCATTCATGATGCCGAGCACTTGCTCGTAATGTAGCATCTCCTCACGTATCAGCTGTGCCAATTTACGCTGTAGTTCATAAGAAAACTCATAGCGAAATATCAAGTTCATCGCGGTACCAGCGGCTTTTTTTTCGCAATTGGCATGATCCTGAATGATTAACGGCAAGTTCGCGAGAGCCGCCTCAACCCAAGATTGTGTGGTTCTAGCGCCCAAAAATTTATAGATAGGTGACAAGTCTACTTTTATGGGTGTGCGTAACTGGGTGATATCGACGCTATCTTCTTTAATATCGTCTATTGATGTCTGTGGTATTGAGGGGCTTTTCTGATTTATAGTCATAGTTTAAATGGGCTCTATTTACGGGTGATGGACACAATAAATGACCTATTCAACATCATTTATTGTGTCCGATATATTCTAACGGATATTCATTAATAGATAACGGTTAAGCATAAATAGGTATTGAAATGATTACTTACAGTTTATAATTAGCGTATAAAACAGTGACTATCAAGTATTGCTAATGATGTATAAGGCTTACGCTTTATGGCTTATCATATATTATATAGTTTCATTATTTACTTGGTGAATACCATTTTCCTGTTTATTTTATTACTTGATAGTAGGATGGTATTTTGCTTTTCGGGCATTTTGTCTTACTATTGATTGTCACTTAGTGGTCAGTGGCATGCAGTATAACAATTGCCAATCCTGTAGCAAAACATCATATTTGTAGACAGGTCTGGCTAAAGGCAGTCGAAAATCACCACTAGTCTATGGAATAGACACTATATTATTGGATAATTGGCTGCTCAATAACAGCTGATACTTTGCGTTGTCATGTTTGCTATTTATTTCAGCCAAATTTGAGATTTAGCATTTTCAAACCGTTACGGTCACAACTTAGCACTAACTCACCTCACGAACAGATTAAGGATAACAACATGAGCCAGTCTTCTAACGTCAATCGTATTCAAAAAGGTATTCTTGCCATTGATCAGCAATTGTATGACTTTATTGAAAACGAAGTGCTACCGAAAGTCGGTGTTGATTCAGACGGTTATTGGTCGGGTTTTGAAAAGGTTATTAAAGAATTTACCCCACGTAACAAGGCGCTACTAGAGACTCGTGAAAAAATTCAAGCGCAGATTGATCAGTGGCATCTAGACAATCCTGCCCAAAATGGTGAGATTGATTACCCCGCTTACAAGGCATTCTTGCAAGAAATCGGCTATCTGTTGCCAGAAGGCGATGACTTCAAAGTCAGCACCGAAAATGTCGATGACGAGATTGCAAAGATTGCTGGACCGCAGCTGGTTGTTCCAGTACGTAATGCTCGCTATGCACTGAACGCGACCAACGCCCGTTGGGGTAGTTTGTACGACGCTCTATATGGTACGGATGTCATCAGTGATGACAATGGTCAAGAAGCAAAGGGTGGCTATAACCCAACTCGCGGCGCAGCTGTTGTGGCCTACGCCAAAAAATTCTTAGATGAAAGCTTTGCGCTAGCATCAGGTTCATATAACGATGCGACTGGCTTTAAAGTGGTTGATGGCACGCTTGAAGTTGCTCAAGGTGATAGCAGCACGCAACTAAAAGATGCCGCACAGTTTTCAGGTTACGTTGGTGATGCAGATAGCCCAACGGCTATCCTATTAAAGAATAATAACTTGCATGCTGAAATTCAAATCGATGGCAGTCATCCCGTTGGTAAAGATGACCCAGCACATATTAAAGACGTATTATTAGAGTCAGCAATTACCGCTATTCAGGATTGTGAAGATTCAATCGCTGCTGTCGATGCCGAAGAAAAAGTCGAAGCCTATCATAACTGGCTAGGACTGATGAATGGTGATTTGCAAGAGACCTTTGAAAAAGGGGGCAAAACCCGTACGCGCAAACAAAACCCAGACCGTGAATATACCGCGCCAGATGGTAGCTCGTTTACCTTACCGGGTCGCTCGCTATTGTTGCTCCGTAACGTCGGTCACTTGATGCAAAACCCTGCCATTTTAGTTGACTTGGGTAACGGTCAAGAACAGATATTCGAAGGTTTGATGGATGCACTGATTACCCCGCTATTGTCTTTGAATGATTTAAAAGGTAAAACTGAGCTATCAAACTCACGTGAAGGCTCGATGTATATCGTTAAGCCAAAAATGCACAGCCCTGAAGAAGTAAAAATGGCCAATGATTTGTTTGATGCTTCAGAGGATTTATTAGGCTTAGAACGTAATACCATAAAAATCGGTGTGATGGATGAAGAACGCCGCATGACGGTCAACCTAAAAGAGGCCATTCGCCAAGCAAAAGAGCGCATTATCTTTATTAACACGGGTTTCTTGGATCGTACTGGTGACGAGATGCATACCAGCATGAACGCCGGACCATTTGTGCGTAAAGGTGATATGAAGTCGCAAGCATGGCAACCAGCGTATGAGCAGTGGAACGTTGATGTCGGACTTGAAACAGGTCTACAAGGTCATGCTCAGATCGGTAAAGGCATGTGGGCGAAGCCTGATGAGATGAAGGAGATGATGGACACCAAAGCTGCGCATCCAAAAGCAGGCGCTAGTACCGCATGGGTACCGTCACCAACAGGGGCAACCTTGCACAGCATGCACTATCATCAGGTGAATGTCGCTGATGTTCAGGACAGTCTAAAATCACGCGAGCGTGCCAGCTTAGATGATATCTTGACCATTCCTTTGGCAAAAGACACCAATTGGACAGAGGAAGAGAAACAACAAGAACTAGAAAACAACGCTCAGGGCATTTTAGGCTATGTCGTACGTTGGGTAAACCAAGGCGTTGGTTGCTCTAAAGTGCCGGACATCAATGATGTTGGTTTGATGGAAGACCGCGCAACGTTGCGTATCTCCAGCCAGCACATTGCCAACTGGTTACATCACGGTATTGTCAGTGAGCAGCAAGTGATGGAGGCGATGAAACGTATGGCAAAAGTCGTCGATGAGCAAAATGCTGGTGATGCTGACTATCGACCAATGGCGAATGATTTTGATAACTCTTATGCCTTCAAAGCCGCTTGTGATTTGGTCTTTAAAGGTCGCGAGCAGCCAAGTGGTTATACTGAGCCACTATTGCATCAAGCACGACTTGACCTGAAAGCCAGCATCTAAATCGGTATGTTGGGCACATAATCTATTAAAAAACTTGTGATTTTTATGAGCGCTACTTATTTATACATAAGTAGCGCTTTATTTTGATGCTTAAAATTTGATACTTAAAAAACAGGCATTACGATAGCCAGAAATAGTTAGTAATGCTGTTAAACGATAAGCACTGTCTCTATTTAGGCATATAAGAGATTTCCTATATCAATGTTTATGAACTATAGCTAACACGATATAAGTTAATTA
>NZ_JBQSXN010000097.1:0-11365 GCF_052378235.1 Psychrobacter sp. AOP3-A1-26 | reverse complement strand
ATCTATCGCCTTTATTTATTCTCTGGCGTCCAGCCTTGCGCGCGTTCATAGTCTTCGTTATCCAAAAACTTATCGCGTTGCTCGGTTAAGAATTTTTTGGCTTCAGGATCGAGCATACTGAGATGGTTTTCGTTAATCAGCATGGTTTGCTGCTCAAGCCATTCTTTCCATGCTTTGTCAGAGACGGTTTCTTGTAGCTCTTGCCCTTTTTTATTAGGGAAGGGTGGATGTGGCATTTTTGGCAGTTCTTGTTTATATTTGCGGCAAAATACGGTATTGGCTTGAGGATTAAAGGTCTCGGTCATGATACGTTCCTTATTATAAGTATAAATAGATGCCTTATCTTAACGCATTCATCCATAAAAAACACCCGCAGCGATGGCGGGTGTTTTAAAGATTGGTATTTTAAAATTAAGCAAAAACTTTTAAGCGCGCACGACCGTTAACTACCGCTTGCTTCACTTGATTAGGCGCTGTACCACCTAAATGGTCACGCGCTGCTAATGAGCCTTCTAATGTTAGATACTCGAATACGTCTTCGCCAATCGCATCGCTAAATTGCTGTAGCTGTGCCAGTGACAAATCACTCAAATCAACGCCTTCTTTAATACCTAAGGCGACAGCGTTACCGACCACTTCATGAGCATCGCGGAAAGCCACCCCATTGCGTACTAAATAATCGGCCAAATCAGTCGCGGTCGCATAGCCTTTCATAGTCGCAGCACGCATATTTTCTTTATTGGGGGTGATATTCGGTAGCATATCCGCAAACGCTAGAAGCGAACCGGTCAAGGTATCAACGCAGTCAAACAATGGCTCTTTGTCTTCTTGGTTGTCTTTATTATAAGCAAGCGGCTGGCTTTTCATTAGACTTAATAGCGTCATTAACTGCCCAAAGACGCGAGCCGCTTTACCACGCACCAACTCTGGCACATCAGGGTTTTTCTTTTGCGGCATGATCGATGAGCCGGTACAGAAGCGATCGGGGATTTGCACAAAGTTAAACTGCGCCGACATCCAAAGAATGATCTCTTCGCTCATGCGTGACATATGCATCATCAAAATAGACGCCGCTGAGGTGAATTCGATCGCAAAGTCACGGTCGGAGACGGCATCGAGTGAGTTTTGGCAAATACCTTCGAACCCTAACAGTTCAGCGGTAATGGTACGGTCAATCGGGAAGGTCGTACCAGCAAGGGCAGCACTACCGAGAGGTAATTGATTGATACGGCGACGCGCATCAACCAGACGTTCAGTATCGCGATACAGCATCTCAAACCATGCCATGACATGGTGACCGAAACTGACTGGTTGTGCGGTTTGCAAATGGGTAAAGCCCGGCATAATGGTATCAGTATGTTGCTCGGCTAAATCGAGCAAGCCACTTTGCAAGCGTACCAGCAATGCAATGATATTGTCGGTTTCTTCACGCAACCAAAGACGGATGTCGGTCGCGACTTGATCGTTACGGCTACGACCGGTATGCAGCTTTTTGCCCACCGCGCCGACTATATCGGTCAAGCGCGATTCGACGTTCATATGCACGTCTTCAAGCTGGATGGACCAGTTGAATTCACCCGCTTCAATCTCAGCCAATACTTGCTCGAGACCATCTATAATGGTCGCAACGTCATCAGCGGTTAAGATATCGCATTCTTTGAGCATGGTCGCGTGAGCAATCGAGCCCTCGATATCGTGACGCGCAAAGCGTTGGTCGAAGCCCACGGATGCGGTAAAGGCGGCGACAAAGCTATCCGTCGCTTCGCTAAAACGTCCGCCCCACATCTGCTGGCCTTGGCTGTTTGAAGGACTGCTTCTAGGGTTGTTTTGTGCAGCGTTATTTGTTATTGAGGCATCTGTGCTAGAATCAGAGACAGAGGCGTTTACATTTGATTCGGGATTACTAGGGTTTGAAGAATTGGCATTCATATCATTACAAGACAAGTCAGCAGAATAAGAACTCAAGTATAGCAAAGGATGAGGTTGCCTTACTAGCGGAGCGCTTAGAGTTTTTTATGCCCAAGCTCATGGAGATCATGAAACCTTGGCAATGGTTGCTTGCGATCTTTTTTTGGTCGCTATTTGTGGCGATTATTGATCGCCATAGCGTACCGAATCAAACACAGTTTATGATCAAGTTTATAGCGAGATTCGTTCAAACCTCACTCGCACTGATACCTTCCTTTTATTTAATTGACTATCTTCGCCCTATCTTTAAGCGCCTGTCCATAACGACGGTTAGCTTGTATGTTTTGCTAATATTAACAACCGCTACAGCCGTAACCATCACTTTAGTCTTACTGATTATGATGAACTTTGGCTGGTTTAATCAAAGTTTTTATTTTCTTATTTCAGCGATTGCATTTCATACGCTGATTACCGCGGGGTTTACCGTTGCGGCTTTGCTATTCTTCCTACGTCGTTATCGTGAGATGAATGCACTGAAGCAATCGTTTGAGAACAAATTAATCGCACAAAACGATGTGATTAAAGCTCGTATTGCGCCGCATTTTTTCTTTAATACCATTAATACCTTAATGTCACTAATTGAAACCAATCCATCCCGTGCTGCTGAGTTATTACAACACGTTTCTGCACTATTCCGTGCCAGCTTCATGGGCGCGCGTGAGATTAGCTTTGAAGAAGAGGTTGCCCTTTGCGAGCATTATTTGGCCATCGAATCTAGCCGTTTGGCAGACAAGCTTGATGTGAGCTGGCAATTGCCCAATGAAGACATTATGTATGACATGGTTATTACCGCGCTGACATTACAAAGTGTGATCGAAAAAATGCTGCTTAACGTGGTTGAGATGACCACTGAAATGATATCTATCAATATCAATGTGACGTGGCAGCAGCATCGAGTTACGATTACGATTGATGTCGAACTGCCCAAAAAAACCTTAATTGTTAACCATGATTTGCGCAAGCACATGAATTTTAATATCCAAGCGGAGCGTTTACGCTCTTATTTTGGTCAAAGTGCTGACATTCAAAGTACGGTAAGCAGTACTCAGATTGTTACCATCATCGACTATCCGCTCCAAGACGTTGGTGTATAATATTTGCTACGCTTTCGTTAAATATATAAGCGTGGCATATTTATTGCAGTATATTCATTACACCATGCCCTCTATGATTATTTGTGTCATATTTGGCCATGATTGACTATAAAAGAGAGACCTTAAATAGACGCTGCCAAATAAAGGTATGGTATCAAGACCATGACAGTGAATATACCTTTCGTTGCAGGCGTGGATACAGTTAGTTATCGCTGCATTTAATAATTAAAGGTTCTTACTCTAATAGCATGATAATGAATGCTACTATATTTGAAAGACTATCAACAAATCCTAAGTATATCCTGGGATGGGAGTTTGCATGCGTATTGTAGTTTGTGATGATGAGCCACTAGCGCGTGAGCGTTTGGTTAGAATCGTACAGGAGTCAGGTCATCAAGTGGTTGCGCAAGCGACAACAGGCGCAGAAGCCATCATCGCTGTAAAAACCGAGCAGCCTGATATTATATTGTTGGACATTCGCATGCCTGAGATGGATGGTGTGCGCTGTGCCCAAGAGCTTGCTCAACTTGAGCATCCACCAGCGATTATATTTGTGACAGCTTACGATCATTATGCGATTGCTGCCCTAAAAGCCAACGCCATTGGTTATTTATTGAAGCCTGCAAACAAAGACGAGTTGTTAGAGGCGCTAGATAAAGCAAAAAATTTAAACGCGGCGCAATTAAATGAAATACGTAAGCTTGAAAACCCAACGGCGCGGCCAGTGCGTGAACATATCGCTGCTCGCACTCACCGCGGTGTAGAGCTGATTAAACTCAAAGATATCTATTATCTTACTGCCGATCAAAAGTATGTCAAAGTACGCCACAAAGACGGCATTGTGCTCATCGATGAAACCCTAAAAGAGCTTGAACAAGAGTTTGAAGACCGTCTATTCCGTGTGCATCGCAATGCGATTATCAATCTAAGTTTCTTGGATTTTTTAGAGACCTTAGATGCGGGACAATATCAAATTCGCTTTAAAGGCATTGAGGAGACATTAGCCGTTAGTCGTCGTCACTTGCCAGCGTTACGCGATAAGATTCAAAGCATGTAACGCGCTGTTTTTATAGCGCAATAATCATCCCATATCATCACACCCTTATTTATGCTTAAATAGGGGTATTTTTTTGCGTCAGCATGAACCATAAATGAATTGTATCGCCCCTCTTTTATGGCAAGCCGTCAGTCGTGTTTCGTGCTGAGCCTTTAGCACTGACGCTATAGGCACTACCATCATAGTATCAAATTTATAATAATATTGACTTTACCGAGGCCTTTTATGAGCAATCCGCAGCAATCCGCATTGACTACTTTAAATATTGCAACGCGCCAGAGCCCTTTGGCACTATGGCAAGCTGAGCACATTCGTGACCGTCTACTAGAGATGTATCCTGAGTTGACGATCAACTTGCTAAAAATTGTCACTAAAGGTGACAAGATTTTGGACACCCCATTGGCCAAAATCGGTGGTAAGGGTTTGTTTGTCAAAGAGCTTGAGCAAGCACTATATAGTAAGCAGGCAGATATCGCGGTGCACTCCTTAAAAGACGTACCGATGCAGCTCCCTGAAGGGTTGACGCTTGGTGTGTATTGCAAACGCGCCTCACCAACCGATGCTTTCGTCTCTAACACCTACAATAATATCGATGAGTTGCCTCAAGGTGCGGTGGTTGGCACCTCAAGTTTGCGTCGTCAGTGTCAAATAAAAGCCTATCGCCCAGACCTACAAATCAAAACTTTACGTGGTAACGTCGGTACGCGCTTGGGTAAGTTGGATGCTGGCGAGTATGATGCAATTATTTTAGCGACCAGTGGTTTGCAGCGTATCGAGCTGGATGAGCGGATTCGCGGTGAGCTTGATATCAATGCCTGCTTGCCTGCAGTTGGACAAGGCGCGCTGGCGATCGAATGTCGTGAGGGTGATGATGAGGTGTTAAAACTACTGGCACCGCTTAATGACGACAAAGCCCGTATTCGCCTTATCGCTGAGCGTGCGCTAAACCGTCATCTAGAGGGTGGCTGCCAAGTGCCGATTGCCGCTTATGCCGTGTTGCAAATGGCGAATGAAACGAGTACCAATAATGATGACAACGGTGATAATGGTAATAACGACAATGGTAATGTATTGTGGTTACGCGGCCGTGTGGGTCAAGCCGATGGTAGCGAGCTACTAAAATCAGAAAAACGCTTGACGTTAGTTGGTACACAAGAGGAACAAGAAGCGCAGGCCAATCAGCTGGGTATCGATGTCGCAAAAATGCTGCTCGCTGATGGCGCTGGTGCTATCTTGGCAGCAATTTATCATCCTGAATAACGCATAAATGCCTTTAGCTCTTTAATCATAGCCTTAACCATAATAGCCCCTTGTCATTATTGATGCGGGCCTATGGTTAAGCCCATCCTATCAGCCATTTGTCATGGTATGTCTATGTCATCATCAACGTCATCATCAACTCATGTTAAACTCAGTCATAACAACCAACCGACTGCTCAAGATTCGTTACTACCATCAATAGTCATCAATACTCGCCCAGTGGAGCGTGCAGCCCCTTTGACGCAGTATCTACAAGCAGCACGGCTGACCGTGGTTGAGATGCCAATGTTAGCACTACAGTCGCGACCAACGACTGAGCAAGACATGGTGCTGATGCGTCAATGGCTAGCCGGTGATTATAAGGCGCTGGTTATCGTCAGTCCAACCGCTGCGGCTTCGGGTTTGGGGGTTTGGCAAGCACTTATAAGTGAGCAGAGTGCGCAAGATAGCATTGATAGTCATCGCTATACAGAAACCAAAGAGGTAAAGGCGCCAAGCCATCTTATTGCAGTGGGTGAAGCGACCGCTGCGGTGTTAAATGATGCCAGAATACAGCCGGCAAGTTACCAAGTGCGCCAGCCTAAAGTTGCCAATAATGAAGGGATGCTGGCAATGCCTGAGATTGAGAGTCTACAAGCAGGTGATAAGCTGCTGGTATGGCGCGGTTTGGGTGGCAGGCGACTATTGGTCGATACGCTACAGGCGCGTGGTGTGCATATTGATAGTATTGCTTGGTATGAGCGTACCATGCCTGTCGATGCGATGGCGCAATACCAGCAATGGCTACAAGGCTTCTTGACACAAGACATAGCACCATCGAAGCAGTCAAAGCCAATCGTCGTTGTGAGTAGTGGTACGGCTTTTGAGCATTGGGAAAGTATCGTTAAAACAGTCGCAGAACAGGCTTTAGAAAAAAATTTAGATAGTGATAAGCTATCCAGTGCAGCACTGAAACTAACCGATTTTGCGTATGTGGTACTTGGTGAACGCTTGGCCAATATCGTCGCTGAGCAGCAATTGAGCTATTGGCGTGTAGAAGATTTGGCCCCAGAAACCATTCTCGCTGCGATCAGCGCCAAACCTTACAACGCTAAAGTTTAGTGTTTTATACCTGTCCTTCATTGCTGTTGATACGTTCAAACTGACCAATAACGGTACCGCTTTATGTCCATGAATTCTGAGCCTTTATCTGAGGATCCTGCTGCCGTCCAGCAACGCCGGCAAGCAAATATTTTATTGCTGCGCTTGCAATGGTTGGTTATTTTATTGCTTATAGCCGCTTTATTATGGCTTTATATCAGCCAGCAGCGTTTTCAATATAGTGTCGATGAGCGTTTGCATAGCAATGAACAAGTAGTCAGCCGTCTAAATGAGATGGACGATCGTTTGTTTGCCATGAGCCAGCAGACGTTGCCTGAGCCGATTACCAAAGCCAGTAGCCAAGCGCAAAATCAGCTTGATTTGTTGCGTATTCAAATACAAGCCGTGGATAGATTGTTGGCAGACAATAACGATAGTGCCGCGATTGATTTGTTGCGCGGACTGCATTGGCAACTTTCTCAAAGCGGTAATGAGATATCTCCCGCATTAACCGTGGTTATTAAACAAGGCTTGCTCAAAGACATTGAACGCTTGCAGGCAAGAAGCTCTCAGCCCAGTCCTTGGCAGCTACAAAACCTAGCCATTCAAAATATTCAAGAATTTTTGCACAGCCACGAGCGTGCCATAAATATTAATAGCAGCGAGCAAAAAAAGACGCCAACAACAGTTAAAGCCAACGACGATAATACCAGTCTAAGCCGTAGACAGCTGACGATTCACGAAGTTATTATGACACTGAATCTAGCGAGCCAAGCCAGCAATATGCGTGAGCACGACCAACTTATCAGCTATTTGACCCAAGCGCGCAAACAACTACAGACACTAGCGCCAAAGTCATCAGCCAGCAATGATACGTTATCAGCTAGCAATCGCAAAAAGCCAGAGTCAGTCGCATCAACAGCCACCAAAAAAGCAGATAAAAATGCAAAAAATCTGGTAAATAACTTAGCAGTAACGCAAGCCCCCGAGGATATTTCAGAGGTGGTTGATTGGTTGGATCAATTGATTACCAATGCCCCAAAACCAACGGCATTGCTAACCACTCAGATTTTGGATAAACCTCAGCGCTGATATAATCATTTCGAAATAAAATCAATACGCTGATGTCACCGTGCGGTTGGTACAAATCTTCCTTGCGTGCTGTGCCTGCGCCGACAGAGTCTGCGAAAAATTCATCCCAACCGCACTGTCTCGTTTTTAATACACTGTATCGTTTTTAAATTGAATCGACTATATATAAAATATAAAAAAAGGGAAATTATGACGGATTTAAAAAATAATTCAGGTTCAGCAGCAGAGAGCACAGATAATCTTCGCCCTGATGAATTGGCGCATTATCCCGTTATTCATCACCAGCCCATTCATTGGGGTGAAATGGATGCGTTCAATCATCTCAATAACGTGGTCTATTATCGTTACGCTGAGTCAGCACGTATTGGTTATTTACGAGCGCTTGGTATGTTTGATGGCAGCATGGTCACGGTATTGGCACAATCAAGTTGCCAATACTTACGCCCAGTGACCTATCCCGATACGTTATTATTAGGGGTACGCTGTCAGCGCTTAGGTAATACCAGTATAGTCATGGAGTATAGCTATTATAGCTGCGCTCAAGAAACTATAGTCGCGACGGCTGAAGCAGTTATAGTGCGTTTAGAGAGTAATGCTAAGGACAAATTGCCGTGGACAAACGAGGAGCGTGAGCGGTTATTAACTTTAGAAGCAGAAGTGGGTCATACGCCTGAGCTTTAAAGCTGATACCGAACCCAAAAAGTACGATTAGCTGTGTCAAATTCGTTTAGTCTATAGTGCGTAGCACTTGTACTCGTTTGCCTTGCTATCCTAATTTTTATGAATGGTATGAATATTGAATAAACGAAAAAAGGCACGCTAATGTTAAATTAGCGTGCCGTTTCATAAATGATGGATATCGAATCAGACAGTCAATCAAATATTAGTCTTGTTTGGGTGCGTGAACAAAATCGACCACGTTTAGGTCAAAGCCTGATAATGCAAAAAACTTCATCGGCGATGACAACAAGCGCATATCTCGAACCCCTAAATGGCGTAAAATCTGAGCACCAACCCCGATGCTGCGATAAGGTTGCTGGGTAATCGTTGACATCGATTGATTATCAGAAGCTTTATCAAGCGCCTCGCCTAAATCAATCGGCTGATGATTACCAATCCACACCAAAACCCCGCGATCTGAGGCGCTAATTTCTTCCAACGCTAATTGCACACTCCAGCCACTACGACCTGTCGTGTCATTTTTTGCAGCAAATAAATCACGCAATGGGTGGAAACCATGCACGCGTACGGTACTCACGCCTTCGCTCACATCCCCTTTGACCAAAGCTAAATGCGTCTCGTCAGCACCAAACTCACGGAAGCGATGCAGGGTAAAGGTGCCATGTTCAGTCTCAAAAGGACGCGACTCAATCTCTTCTACCGTCTGCTCATTGGCAATACGATAATTGATAAGATCGGCAATCGTACCCATTTTAATACCATGTTCTTTGGCAAATATCTCTAAATCGTCACGGCGCGCCATCGTACCATCAGCATTGATAATTTCGACAATCACCGCTGCTGGCTCAAGGCCTGCCAGTCGAGCCAAATCGCAGCCCGCTTCGGTATGGCCAGCGCGATGCAGGACGCCGCCGTTTTGTGCCATGATTGGGAAGATATGCCCCGGCTGAACAATGTCTTCAGGTTTGGCCGAAGAGGAGACAGCTGCCTGCACAGTACGCGCGCGATCGGCGGCAGAGATACCGGTGGTGACGCCTTCGGCCGCTTCGATAGACACAGTGAAGTTGGTGCTAAATTTTGCCTCATTGCGGTCTGACATCAGCGGTAATGCCAGCTGCTGGCAACGTGCCTGCGATAAGGTTAGGCAGACCAAACCACGCGCATGGGTAATCATAAAGTTAATATCTTCTGGGCGCACATGGGTCGCCGCCATGATGATATCGCCTTCGTTTTCGCGGTCTTCATCATCCATCAAGATGACCATTTTACCAGCACGAATGTCTTCTATAATCTCAGGAATCGTATCTAAACTCATAGTAAGTCTCAATGTTTTATTATTATACCCAACCCAAAAAATACGATTAGCGGTGTCAAACTCGCTTAGTCTACTAAAGGTAGCACTAACACTCGTTTTCCTTGCTACTCAGATTTTTGGGAATGGTACTAATACATATGTGTGATTGGGGATATAAAATGTTATTTGTCTATTGTAGCAGTAGATTGCTCAAAGCGCTGTTGCGGTTAGGCAAAGTGGCTCATGGTCAAAGCAATCTGCTGGCTACTATAAAAATCAAGCACTCAATTGGCTTGTATAGTAGATTTACTTTAAAACCGATACAGTGCTATTTACTTTACTACAATCGTATCGCTTTTATTTTGAACCGACTATCTGTATCGTTATGAGGCCATTTTAACGCTTTTCACCCCAGCATGCTGCCTCATCTCTAAACTCTATCGCTCAGTAGCTCAAAAACAGTGATGTGTGTTATCAATAATAAATACCAATCGAGCTTATTCGTTACTTGCCGATTGGCTTTTTAGCCAATCCATAAACTGTTTGCTGTGTTGTTCACGCTGATTGTCCGCAAACTTATAAAAGCTTGTGCCTAGCAAATTATCTGGTAAGTAGCTTTGAGCGTAGTAATGATTGGGATAGTCGTGCGGATAAACATAACCTTGTCCATAGCCCTGATTGCGCATCAACTTAGTGACGCCATTACGCAGATGCAGCGGGACAGGTGAGGCATCTTTTTCTGCCAAACTCATCGCCGCATTAATGGCTTTATAAGTGCTGTTGCTTTTGGCACTGGTCGCCAGATAGACCACCACTTGGCCTAATATAATGCGCGCTTCGGGCATGCCGATAGATTGCACACTACGCAAGGCAGCGTCGGCGAGAAGTAGCGCATTGGGGTTAGCATTGCCGATGTCCTCACTGGCCAAAATGACCAAGCGCCGCGCAATAAAATCAGCAGGCTCACCACCGACCAACATCCGCGCCATCCAGTACAGCGCTGCATCAGGATCGGAGCCGCGTACGGACTTTATCAGCGCTGAGACGATATCATAATGCTGCTCACCATCTTTATCGTAGCGCACCAGCGCGGTCTGGGCGACACGAGCGACTAAAGCATCATCGACGATGAGCGGTGATTGGTTGGTGTCAGCCGTTTGAATCGCCAGCTCTAATAAGTTTAGCGCCTTTCTCGCATCACCATGTGCCAATTGGCTGATGGTTTCTTGCGCCTGCAAATCGACAGTCAACTTTTTAAATACATTATCTTCTGAGAGCGCCCGCTGTAATACTGCTGCAATTTGCTCAGGCGTCAGTGGCTCCAAGCGATATACTTGGCAACGTGATAACAGGGCGTTATTGACGCTAAAAGAAGGGTTTTCAGTCGTCGCGCCAATCAAGGTAATATCGCCAGACTCTACCGCGCCAAGTAACGCATCTTGCTGGGCTTTATTAAAACGGTGAATCTCATCGATAAATACCACCGGCGACTCAAAGCTTAGAGAGTCTTTGCTTTCTAGCACTTCTCGCAGTTGCTTCACCCCAGTATTTAGCGCAGACAGCGCATGGAATGGTCGTCCAACGGCATCAGCCAATAGCATGGCGATGGTGGTTTTGCCGATACCTGCTTCGCCATGCAAAATAATCGACGGCAGATGTCCTTGTTCCACTAAGCGTCTTAACGGTGCCCCTTTTGCTAATAAATGCTCTTGACCAATAATGGCATCAAGCGTCGTTGGGCGCATACGCTGGGCGAGTGGGGTGTCGGTATGAAAGTTAGGCGGCATGGGACTCTCTATTATAAAATAGCAATTAAATTAGAAAAATAAGATAAATTTT
>NZ_JBQSXN010000096.1:0-11682 GCF_052378235.1 Psychrobacter sp. AOP3-A1-26 | reverse complement strand
TCAAAAAAAATAACCATCAAAACGCACCGCTTCATTACTCCAGCTCTCGCTTGGCTCTCGATGAGCAAGTAACGGCGCAAATTGTGGACGCTTTACAATAACGCGACCTTGTTTTTGCCCCCGTTGACTGACGACACTTTGCGCGCTTTGTAGCAATTGCTGCTCTTCATCTAGCGTCGGCGGCCGTGCCAGCTGGTGCAGGGCTTGCATGTGCTTACCGACTTTGGCCCCTTTACCCGTTTTGCTATCTTGATAGCTATCGTCTGGAAACATAGGATCCAGATATACCACATCGATTAGCTGACTACTATCAGCGGAGGGGTTTTTATTAAAACTCTCAAAGTAACTGAGCGCATCGGTATTGATAATATGCAAACGTGACATCAGCTTTTGCCAGTTTGGCAGTGTACTCATACGCTGCTGCTCTGCGAGTAATAACAGCGCCATCAACGGCTGCTGCTCAAGCATAACCACATGCGCACCTGTACTGGCCAATATCAGGCTGTCATGCCCAAAACCAGCAGTGGCATCAATGATATGACTATCCGCGGTAATTTTTGCGGCTTGCAGTAATAGCTCAGACTTGCGCCCGGCACTCACCACTCGCCTCTGTAGTTTATCCCATTCAGGTGCAACGCTGAGTCCATCACTCAGCCATGAGAGCTTGTTTTTATCATCCAATAATAAAATAGGATGAGTGACAAGCGTAGTTAATTGCTGGCGGCGTTTTTGAGTCAATTTATCTGTGAGCAGCTCGGTATGTAAAATAATCGATAGCTTATACTCAGCGATTAGCGACTTTAGGCTCTCAACCTGACTTTTCTGCGACTCGCAAACATAAAGTAGTTGGCAGTCCATATCAGCATTCAGTATTGGTTTTAAACGGGTCATAACCGCCATTCCTTTTTAGTATCGACAGGCGCATTGATTACCATAAAAGCCATTCCACTATAAAACCATTCTATTATAATAGCTTAACCTGCCATTTGATAACCAAAGCCCCAAGCCGCTATTAATACCAATACACCAGTGATAATACGTACCCATGCAAAGATTTTAAAGTCACGACGGCTGACCCAAGCCACCAACAAGCGAATACAGAGTAAAGCAATGATGAATGACACCACTGTGCCAATACCTAACACCAACCAATCTTCACTACTGGTCAATACCTCATGATGCTTTAGCAAATCCAACAATGCCGCCCCTATGATGACAGGGATACCTAAAAAGAAGGAAAACTCAGCCGACGCTTTGCGCGAGACACCAAGCCACAGTGCGCCAATAATAGTCGCACCTGAGCGTGATGTACCAGGTATCAATGCCAGACATTGAAACAGACCAATCATCAAAGCTGTTTTTAGACTAACGTCTTCTGCTTCTTGTGCGATAATAGCCTTCGGGCGGTTTTCGACATAAAATATCAGCAAACCGCCAATGATGAGCATAATCGCAACGACGAT
Organism: Psychrobacter sp. AOP3-A1-26; assembly: GCF_052378235.1. Lineage (NCBI taxonomy): Bacteria > Pseudomonadati > Pseudomonadota > Gammaproteobacteria > Moraxellales > Moraxellaceae > Psychrobacter > Psychrobacter sp. AOP3-A1-26. The sequence continues at coordinate 10,219 of NZ_JBQSXN010000096.1, read as the reverse complement.
CGGGTTAAATAAATAGGCCTTAATTTCATCTGCAAAGGTGAAACCAACGATCATCACTGGAATAGTGGCAACAATTAAGCTCAACCCAAGCTGCCTTGGATTATTCATCCCTTCCGCTTTACCCGTCAGTAGCCCCATGAGCGCCTGCCATAGCCTGCCCCAATAGTCATAGATGACGGCCAAAATAGCACCAATCTGCACCACCACCACAAACAAATCAACTTTTTCTTTGGTCCAAAATCCCATCAAATCAGCGGATAAAATTAAATATCCTGTACTGGAAATAGGTAAAAACTCAGTGATACCTTCAACGATACCCATGATGACAGTTTGAATTAATAAAATGATATCCACAATAGCGTTCCTAGATACAGATTTGTTGATTGCTCAATATAGCTTTTAGAGTATTTTTACATCGTACTTATAAGCAGTTCTAAATAAAATCGATACAATTGTAATAAAGTAAATAGCCACGTGCGCGCCACTCGTCTCGGTTTTAAAGTAAATCAACTATATAATGGCTATATATAATTACTATATATAATTGCTACGCTTTACCTTGTTCTTTTAGCGTCTTCCACGCTTGATTGCGCAGATACTTTGGTAGCGCATGCGCAGCATCCGTCCCACCAGTCGTCATAAACTGCGCAATACCCAATTGTCCGATGACTGTCGCATCCGGCCAAACCTCTTCATGGCAGACTTGTCCATCTTGGCTATTTAATAATATCGAACCATTACCAACGATAGGAATGTCTAGCGCAGTCTGGCTATCATAATCAAGTAACTGCTCAGTGCTATCGTTATCGTTGGTCAATACCGGTTGCATGATAGCAGTGGGGGTCGGTTCATCATTGGCAATGACAACCTCATACTGTCCAAAATAAACTTGCTGCATACGCGCATCAAGGGCGCTATAGACGTGCGTTAAGCCATGATTCTGATACGCACATTGGGCAATTGCTTGTAAGCTTGAAACGCCGACACAAGGAATATCATGTGCCACCGACAATGCCTGTACTACGGCCGTATTAATTCGTATCCCACTGAATGCGCCAGGACCTCGGTTAAATATGAGCGCTTGTATATCAGCAAGTGTCAGCTGAGCTTCAGATAAGGCGGTATCAATCATTGGCAGAATTTGCTGAGTCTGTTGGCGCTTGCCCGTCTCAGTATGACTCGATAGCACGTGACCACTGGCATCTAAAATCGCGACCGAACATTGATCAAACACGGTATCCATAGCTAAAAACATCATAACCTCGGCTGATAGTCTTGGCGTTACATATTCAGTTCAAAACAAAAGCGCTACGATTGTATTAAAGTGAATTCGTTATATATTGGCTTGCTCACTTGGTATTGTAAAAACGACCAGTGTCATAAAACAGCGCCTATCATAGCATTTAGGACAGATAAATTTGATGGCTTTCTGCTTTTTTCATATATTATCCATGATAATTTAGCCCAATCGAATAGCTATAAAAAACCTCAAAGCCCATTAGCTTTGAGGTTTTATCATAAAAATATTGCGAATACCAACGGCTCTTATTTAAAAACGTTTTTTAAAGCCCTTCGGTGCTTGATTTTGCATCTCTTGCATCTGCTTTTGCATCTCTTCGGTACTTGGCATATTATTTGGGTCAAGTCCCATCTGCTTTGCCATTTGCTGTGGATTCACATTTTTGGGGCCACCTTGCTGACCACTACCGCCGAATAATGGACCACCGCCACCTCCTCCAGCGCCGCCGCCACCCATTAAGCCTTGCATAGACTTCATCATTTTACCGATACCTTCAGGCTTTGAAATCATTTTCATCATTTTTGCCATTTGCTTATGTTGCTTGAGCAAACGATTGACGTCTTGAATCTCACGGCCTGAGCCAGTAGCGATACGGCGCTTACGGCTCGGATTAATTTTATCAGGGTTTTTGCGCTCATATGGCGTCATAGAATTAATCAATGCTTCCATCTCACGTACTTTCTCTTCTGGCTTAGCGTCATCAACGGCTTTTTGCATATCAGAGCCGCCCATACCTGGCATCTTGTCTAAGAAGCCTGCCATGCCGCCCATACTCTTCATTTGCTGAAATTGGGTCAGTAGATCCTCAAGGTCGAAATCACCGCCCTTCTGCATCTTTTTCGCCATTTTTTCGGCTTTATCACGGTCAATTTTTTGCTCAACTTCTTCAACCAGACTCAGTACGTCACCCATGCCAAGAATACGCTGGGCGATACGCTCAGGATGGAACAGCTCTAGCGCGTCGAGTTGTTCACCGCGACCTAAAATCTTAATCGGTTTACCAGTGATGGCGCGCACAGATAACGCAGCACCACCGCGCGCATCACCATCAGTTTTGGTTAAGATAACACCCGTCAACGGCAAAGCATCGTTAAAAGCTTTGGCAGTATTAGCCGCATCTTGACCGGTCATAGCATCGACGACAAACAGCGTCTCAGAAGGATTGACCGCAGCAGTCAAGGCCTTAATCTCATCCATCATGGTGTCGTCAATATGCAAACGACCCGCAGTATCAATAATCAAGATGTCTTGATATTGAATTTTAGCCTCTTCGATAGCGCGTTTGGCGATGTCAATCGGGTTTTCATCGGTCGTTGATGGCACGAACTTGGCATTGACCTGCCCTGCTACTTGCTCAAGCTGCTGAATCGCCGCCGGACGATAAACGTCGGCAGAGACCAGCATGACTTTTTTCTTATGCCGCTCTTGTAAAAACTTAGCCAATTTACCCGCCGTGGTGGTTTTACCCGCCCCTTGCAAGCCCGCAAGCAAATAAACAACGGGTGGCTTCCCAGTCATCTCAAGTTGTTGATTGGCACTGCCCATCATTTCGGTCAGCTCGTCATGGACGATTTTGACGAACGCCTGACCTGGTGCTAACTCTTTGAGCACTTCGGCACCAAGCGCTTGCTCTTTAACACGTTTTACAAAATCGCGAGTGACAGGCAGTGCCACATCGGCTTCTAGCAGCGCCATACGCACTTCACGCAAGGTGTCTTTGATGTTGTCTTCGGTCAACTGTCCAGTCCCAACGATATTACGCAGGCTCGATGATAGGCGTTCTGTTAAGGTATCAAACATAAATAACTCTCAGTTAAAATAATTCTCAGTTAAACCATCTAAATGGTCTATAAATAATCTTAGGATATATTAGGTCGCTTTTTTATAAAAGCAGTTATAAAAACCATTGCAAAAAACGATACATTATCAATACTATAGCATTAGGACATGTCGCAAAACGCTTGATTCTTAAGCTTATATATAAAGGAATAAGCAAGATGGCACTCAATTGGTGGCCATTTTATGATAAATTGGATGATTATTCTAATAATACCACTTTAGCATTAAATTGAGCGGCTTTTTGCGCTCATTATGAGATGAGGTTCTTATCTTGCAACTTGTATTCTTACTTGCTGGTATGGCTTATCTCTTAGTCAGCATTCACATTGGTTGGGCGCTGATTCAGAATAAACCCATTTATAAAAGCATAAGCTTAGGCCTATTGTCTATAGGTATGTTGGCGCATGCGACGCTACTTTATCCGCACGTGGTCACCCTTTATGGACTAAATTTTAACCTGTTCAATATCATCAGCTTGATCAGTTTATTTTTCTTATTTTTTTACGTCATGTTTTCTCTATACCGGCCTATTGTTAGTCTAGGCATCTTAGCCGCACCAACCGCATTCATAGGTATGGTAGTCGGCTATATTGGCCGTGCGCCTTATCGTCCGATTACTGATATCAGTATCGGGCTGGAAGCTCATATATTGCTATCGCTTGCTGCCTATTGTGTGCTGCTGATGGCCGCAGTACAAGCGCTGTTTTTGCGTCTACAAATCCGTGAGCTTAAGCATCAATCGATTCATCGATTTTGGGTCAATAAGCTGCCCTCTTTGCAAAGCATGGAAAGTCTGTTATTTGATATGCTGTTGGTCGGTTTTGTTCTGCTCAGTATCGCCCTCGGCATTGGCATTATCTATGTAGAAGACTTGATGGCACAACATCTTGCCCACAAAACTGTGTTTAGCCTGCTGTCGTGGTTATTATTTGGCGCATTGCTTTTAGGAAACTGGCGTGCAGGATGGCGTGGTAAGCGTGCCGCGAATATAACTATCTACGCTTTTATATTATTGGCGATTGGCTTTGTCGGTAGCAAGTTTGTGTTAGAGATGCTGTTATAAAACCACTTCTGCAGTAGTAGCATAGTAAAAAGCCGCAAGTATTATCATTTAATACTCGTGGCTTTTTTATTGAATATCTTTTCTTTTAATGGGCTATTCTCAATGTAAAACTACTTTAATTAGAAGCTAATTAAAAACCACTGTTTTATTTCCTGTCACAATCACGCGATTTTGCACATGCCAATTGACGGCACGCGCCAATACATTGCGCTCGATATCACGACCAATAGCTCGCAATTCCACTACCCCTTGGCGATGAGTCACACGGTGGACATCTTGCTCGATGATAGGCCCTTGGTCAAGCTCGGCCGTGACATAGTGCGCCGTCGCGCCGATGAGTTTGACGCCTTTATCGTAAGCTTGACGATAAGGGTCAGCGCCAACAAACGCTGGCAAAAATGAATGATGAATATTAATAACCTGCATCGGCCAACGTTTGACAAAATCAGACGACAATATCTGCATATAGCGCGCCAATACCAGCAAATCATTGCCAGCCATCAACTGATGAATCTGCGCTTCTGCCTCCACTTTATTGTCTTTGGTCACAGCAACATGATGGAAGGTAATACCAAAATTCTCTACCGCTTGACGTAAGTCTTCATGGTTACTGACGACCGAAGTTATCTCACAATCGAGCAATCCGCGCTGATGACGCCATAGCAAGTCTAATAAGGCATGGTCAAATTTAGATACTAAGATACCGACTTTGGTCTTAATCGCATTATTATGTAAGCGCCATTCCATATTATGGCGTTTGGCAACTGTATGGGCAAAGCTGGCTTCAAAGTTATCAATAATCTCACTCAACCCTGCTAAAGCAAACTCTAAACGCATAAAGTACTGACCGCCTTCGTGTGCGGTTGAGTACTGATCTAGGGTGATAATATTAGCGCCGTAGCGATGAATGAACTCAGATACCGCCTGTACAATACCGGCTTGATCGCGGCATTTAATAAGTAGCGTGGCGGTATCGATGGCTGTTTTATTAGATGAATTATTAAATAGTGTCGAAGATGAGTTTTTCGATGAGGTAATCGTTGCAGTGTCTGACATAGTACGCCCAATTAAAAATGAAACTTGCCTCTGACATTAAATGCTATCAGCAGCAAAGCAAACCGACTATTCTAATCGCTTTTACAAAAATTTGCTGATTGAGTTGATTGTTTTTAGTTATTGAGGTTATAAATACAAACTTTTATTCAGGGTATCTAATGGCTATTCGACTTTTAATACTTTACTAAACATTCTAAATCCATTATTAGTAACAGTCACTGTATCCCCTCTACTATATGCCTCGTTGAAGTTCATGATGTATGAATTGTAACCTTGCTGATGCTTGTTGAATGTTGTTTCCCCATTCCACAGAATAGAATAGTTAGGTGAATAAGGTGTCAAAGTGACTGTAGTCGATGCAGGAATTTTAGGCCTTTTCAAGTTGTCTTTTTCCTGAATATCAATATTTACGCTATTCACACAGATTGCACCACCAGCACCAAATGGACTTTCATTATCAATCCATGGGGTTTGAAGGTTTGAGCCATTAATGATCAAGTCACTTTCAGCTGATGGCAGGGTGTAGTTGATGCTTTGAGTGCTCTCACTACCATTTAAGAAGGTAGTGGCATCAAAACGTACTTTTACCCAGTTTGAATAGCGCATTGGGTAACGAATTTCAAAGTCAGCACGACCTTCATCATCCGTCACGAAAGTATAACCATCATCAGATAATGTACCACCAATAATAGCGACAGGATTAATAGCATCCAAGCTATCGTTGCCATTTTTATCTTCATTTAAGATTGGGTCTTTGTCTAAGGTGTAATTGTAATTACTATCCTCTGTTGGCTTCCAACCAGATCTTGAAGACTCAGATGTTTTTTCAGACTTTTGTAAAGGATCGGGAGTGCTGTCTAGTATAGGATCATCATTTTTATCTTTGACTACCTCGCCATCTTCATCAAGCTTAGGCACAGACGCCTTTTGATACGTGACAGTACTTTCTAACAAGCAGTATTTACCTTGTGCGTATTCAACTGCATAAGACTTAATAGACACTTCTTTATTTGGTACGGCGCGACCTGAGCCGTCCATGACAGAGATAGAACCACGTACTGTGTAATAAATATCATCAGAGGATAGTTTATTGGCAAATGCTAAAGTGGTATAGACCGCTTCCTCAGATACGGTAATGTTGGTGGTTTTAGTACCGATATTCGCACTATCATTTAACAAACGTCCATTGATGACTACGCCGCCAATCGGTGAGCTAGCATTGGCTGTATAAACCACACGTGCTTCACCTCTACGGTCTGTTATCGCGGTAGCAGCCGATAAGCGCCCTGCTGATGAGTCTGATGCACGGCTAAAGACGACTGTCTGACCTTCGACAGGCACATCATTTTTATCTTTGACCGTGGCAACTACTTCGGTGCTGCTACCTGGAGTGATAACTGATTTAACTGTTTGGAATAGCATCTTCGCAGGTGTCGTAGCACGGAAGCGTGTATCGGCTGTTACTTGATATTTTGGCTGACCATTTACATTCTCACCTAAAATGGTCGCTTGTAATACGGTAGTACCAGCAAGGCCAGACTTTAACCATACTTTTACAGTAACGACATTATCTTTAATATCGCTCGTTTTGATAGGCTTGCTGACAATGACCTTATCGGTAAACTTGTCTAAATAGTTGGGGATTAAGCTACCGATAGTCGTTTGTACCTCAACCGCCTTCCCTACAAGTTTTGCCGCCTGCTCTGCGCTATCAGCACGAATTTGTATTTGAATCTCTTGTGGCTCATTAACGTCATAAGTATCTTCAATGTTTATAAAACTGATACCCGCTTGCGAGACTTTAATCAAATCAATACTACTGATACTGCGCTGATCATTGATTTTATTTTCACCAAATGCACGAGCATAGACTTGCAGGTTACCATTGCTATCAAAGGTGAGCTTGTCTTCAGACAGTTCAAAGACCGCCTGTCCATCAGCATTAGTAGTTGCTGTCGCTGTTGGCGCAATAATGGTGCCATCAGCATTGACCAGCTCCATATCAGCATTAGCAATCGCTTGCCCTGCGCCATCGATAAGGGTGGTGCTAATAGTAGTGGCTTGACCATCTTTAAGCTTAGTTTCTGATGCGGTGATATCAATAATAGTACCAATCGCAGACAAACTTAGCGTTTTCCTTTCACGAACTTCTAGTGTTACGTCACCTTTAGCATCATAAACTGGCGTCGTAATCTTAGCTTCAATATCAATGGCATGATTTAAGCGCGCGTTGATGTTATTGGCCGCCAAAAGGATACCGACGTCAATTTGACCGTTGGCGTCAGTGGTAACCATACTTGGAGTGGTCAATGCCGCGCCGCTAGCAGCGAGATTGGCAATGCTCAGCTGTACTGGCACGCCTGCTAAGATACCGCCATTGCTATCGGTCACGCGGAAGGTTGCGTTGGTCTGGTCACCGCCGGTCGTCAATGTGGACTTGTCTGAGGTGACTAGTATTTGATAGTTATCGATAGTTGCGGTATCGACGGCGACGATATAGCTTTGCTCTAATTTAGTATTTTTAGCAGTGGTCGTGGTTGCCGTTAGCTTAATACCTTTTTCAAGCAAGGCCTGATCGACGTTTGCGCCTGATTCAAGCTTTAGATCAAAGGTAGCCACGCCATCACTGTTAGTCGTCGCCGTACCGTTGGTTATGCTAACGCCCGTTTTAATTGGTTCATCAACGTTTAAGCGAACCTCGCGACCCTTAACAGCGCTATCTTTATCAGCGACGCGTACAAACACTTTAAAGCTATCACCTTTGGTATTGACGACTTTATTGGCGCCGATAGTTAGGTTTTCTTTAGTACCATTAAGATCTGGAGTTTCCGTACTGACAGTAGCACTTTTAGTAACGATATTGCCACTAGCGTCCGCGGCTGATAACACAATATCAAAACTATTCCCAATGGCCTTTTTCTGATCCTCAGTTAAGTTATTGGGTACGGCAATAGTAAATACGGCTTTACCCGAATTATCAGTCGTTTGGCTACCAGATACCAAGGTAACCCCTTTACTGGCGACAGTAGCTGGCAGCGCAAGAAAAACTTTTTGACCAGTAACGATATTGTTATCTTTGTCTTGTGCAATCACCGTTATTTGTGTCTCACCACCATTTAAATTCAACGGTTCTGATTGGGTGTTGCTCAACAAGACGGCTGCGGTCATAGACTGGACTTCGACAGTTACCTTTTGTGTTTTACCCGTTACTGACTCAGTCAGTGTTGCTGTTAGAGATTTACCTTTTAATGCTTCTTTTTCATCATCAGTCAAGTTACTAGGCACGACAATATCAAAGCTAACGACACCATTATCATCAGTATCCGCTTTAATATTTGCTGAACCTAGTTGTCCATTAACGGTCAATAATTGTGCCAATTTATTATTATCAAACACTAAACTGACAGCTTGACCACCAATTAAAGTCTTATCAGTTTGATTGTTCAACTGAGCTTGAATGACTTTGTTATCACCCACATTGTTGAGTTTATAAGTCGCTTGATTACTGCTGTTTAAGATATCTAATACAACTTTGGGTTTACTGATAGCGACTTTTTTTATTACAGAGTCATATTTGATACCGCTTTCAACATAAGACAGTTGGTAATTGATACCCGCAGCTTTCAAGTCAGTACGCTGTGCGGTAGTGAGTCCTTCTGGAATAGTAATTTTAAAGGTAGTCTCACCATTAAAATCAGTACTGTTGCTGACTTTGTCGAGCGTGACGCCATAGTCTTGTGCTTTTTTACCCAGTTGGATACTAACTTCTTTGTTTTTAATCGGCTGATTAGGTTCTTGTTTGTCTGTTAGTCTGACATTCACAAAGCCACTACCGCCAAGCTCACTAATTGTTGGGCTTGTAATAGTGGAAAACTCTAAGCTCGTTGCTGGCTGAACTACATCAACTTTCTTTTCAATTTTTGCTTCCTTACCATCACCATCTATTAAGATAGCAGTGTAAGGAATATCCGAGTCAACTAGCGCTGTCCGCTCTTCTTTACTTAGATCTTGACTAAGGTTGACGGTAAATTTCGCATTACCGGCTTCGTTTGTTGTTTGTTCATTACCTTGAATGCTGACTCCCGGCAAACCCTTAATCACAAGTTTTATTTTTTCCCCAGCTGCGGCATTACCGTTAGAGCGTTTAGCAGATACTTGGATCTCAAACTGCTTGTCTGTGACAGTGACCACCTTAGGTGAGCTGATAGAGGTTAGTTTGATATCGCTTTTTTCTACAGCTGAACTAATTTCTATAGACGAGCTGCTAATAGTACTACTTGCACCCGATGCTTCAACCGCTTTAGCAGTTAACACAAAGTCTTTTTTCGCTTCCAGCTTATCTCTCTGTGATTTAGTCAAACCTGCTGGAACACTAACTTTATAACTGACTACACCTTTACTATTGGTAGTTTGTGTCGCAGCACTATCTAAAGTCAGTAAGCCAGAGTCGACTAGAGCTTTTGGCAAAGTTGCTGTGACATCTCGATTAGCAATTACCCTACCATTTTTATCATTTACTCGGAAGCTAATAATAGCGCTGTCACCTGAGCTTGATAATTGTTTTTTACTACTATCATTAAAACTGATGTCATACTTTGCAGCGGGTATCTCAACGCCACTCTTATCCTTTGCTACAGTCACTGAATGATTGGGCTCAGACAACGTTACCGTGTAACTGATACCATCTTTAGCAAGCGCCTTGCGCTCTGCTGCTGTTAATGTTGGAGCTACAACGATATCTACTACCGCTTGTCCTTTGGCATCAAGGGTGAGCGTCTCAGTGCTTAAACTTACGCCTTCGATGGTTTTATTGAGCTTAATAGATACCTTTGCCTCATTGATTTTTGTCGGTACTTTATTGTTGGCAGGGCTAGCATTAATAGTGAGTGTTTGTTTCTCACCATAGGCATTGATAGCATTTGAGTTGCCAGAGATGGCAAGCTTATAATCTGATACAGGTA
>NZ_JBQSXN010000095.1:0-12003 GCF_052378235.1 Psychrobacter sp. AOP3-A1-26 | reverse complement strand
GATAAAAAAACAAAAGATAGTTGATCTCGAAATATGCTAACACATGGGATAAAAAAACCCACCAAATCAGTCATTAGGTGGGTTACAACAGACTAGGGCGTGTCCTCAATTCAAGCGATTGTATCTAAATGGGCTAAAAATGGCTAAATTTGGCCAATCATCGTCAAATAGCTAATTAATATCTCGATATTATTTGCGCTATTTTCCTCGTTTGACGGCAATTTATCTCATTTTTATAATGAGGACACGCCCTAGCCATTACCAGAAAAAACTAATTGCTTTTTTCTTCAATAAGCTCTTTTATGCTGTCATTATTATTTTTTGCTGTTCCTGTATTAGCAGAGTTTGAACCTGAATTGGCATTTTTATTAACAGCGTTTGCATTGGTCTTTTTTTCAGCCGAATTTGGACTGTCGTTATTATTACTATTCGCACTCGGAGGCTTAGGTGTTGCCACGACGGGTGGTTTTGTCGATGTACTATTATCCGTGCCTGCCGCTGGTTTTTTATTTTCTTGATCAGGCTTACGAGTATTATCAGTATTTTTAGGCGATGCAGCATCAGGAGCCTGCTCTTCACCGCCAATGACACGCTCTTCATTGACTGATAAAGTCTCAGAAGTATCCGCTGACTGACGGATGCTTTCACCGCTGCCACCCGTGCTTTGATTATTGCCCGCTGCTTGGTCATTAGCTTGCTGGTCTTGTTGACGTACTGGCACTTCGCGCTTGGTTGGTTTCAAGTTAACAGAGCGGGTGCGCCTTGTGCTTAAGTCTTTTACTGGATCCGGGCGCTCATAATTATCAATGATGCTGACGTAGCGATTGATTTCCTCTGGTAATACACGCACATCAGCAGGCAGTTTAAAGTCTATTAATTTGGCAGCCCCTACCGCTTCTTGTGGGCTACTCATGAGTCCATAAGTCAGCATATAACGGACTTGGTTGTCCTCATCAAGATAACGGAAATAGGAGAATTTCTTACGATCTTCGCGGCTTTCTAAGTAACTGACAATCACATCGTTTTCAGCAACATTCATCACCTGTACCGTCCACTTGCCTTTATTGGCGAGAAGGTAACGCTTATCTTTAAACTCATCGGGATAATTGCGTAAATCACGAACTGTGGCATCAAAATTTATCGGCTGTACATCGGTATCAAGCTCATGCAACGACTCAATCTTTAATGGCTGCTCAAGTTCTGTACTTGATATTTGCGGCGCTGCTATCGGCGCATTCTCTATCTTGGCACCCATCGCGGGGGTTTGGCTTAGCATCCACACTAAAGCCGTAACAACGCCCAATAACAAGGTCATTATGAGCCAAATCAATGCTTGTCGGCGATATGATTGGCCAGCGGTACGCGTCGTTGATTTTGATGCTGCCATGAGAATATCCTTGGTAAAAATAGAGTTGACCGCATTTAATATAGTGGGTTTACTTTAAAACAATACAGTCGATTCACTTTAAAAAAGACATCGTATTGCTGGGATGCTTGCTTTATGATATTTGTACTGTTTTTATTGAGGACTGACTATACGTTGTGCCAATACCTCAGTTAATAGCTTGGCATCAAAATCATTGGTCAGTACCGCCTTACCTATTGATTTTAACAAAATAAGCCGGATTTGTCCGTGTTTCACTTTTTTATCATGCCCCATCAGACCCAAAGCTGTGTCTACCGCAATAGGCGGCGGTACAATAGGCAGGTTAGCGGACACTAATATACGCTTAATACGAGCAACGTCATCAACCGTTAACCAGCCCATTTTTTGCGACAGCTCAGCGGCTTGTACCATGCCAGCAGCAACTGCCTCACCGTGCAGCCAGTTACCATAGCCCTGATGCGTCTCAATCACATGACCAAAAGTATGACCAAAGTTTAGCAAAGCGCGCACACCTGACTCTCTTTCGTCTTGCGCCACCACATCCGCTTTGTACTGACAGCAGCGCTTGACGGCTTCGCCAAGTACTGCCAAATCTAACGCCATCATCGCTGGCAAGTTTTCTTCAAGCCAAGTCAAAAAATCTGCATCCATGATAAGTGCATATTTAATGACCTCAGCAAGCCCTGCTGATAGCTCACGAGGCGGTAGGGTTTTGAGCGTATTCATATTAGCAAGCACCATCTGCGGCTGCCAGAATGCGCCAATCATATTTTTGCCTTGCGCATGGTTAATGCCTGTTTTGCCCCCAACGCTCGAATCCACTTGTGATAATAGCGTCGTTGGAATCTGGATAAAACGTACTCCACGCATAAAGCTTGCCGCTGCAAACCCTGTCATATCACCGACTACGCCGCCACCCAGTGCAATAAGGGTAACATCACGATTGAAATGCTCTGCCATTAAGGCGTCGTAAATCTCATTGATGCTGCTCTGGTTTTTATATTGCTCACCATCTGGTAGCACGCAAACCTTGACAGAAAAGCTTGCAGCCAACTCTTCTTCTAAAGCTTTTAGGTATAAAGGCGCTACGGTATCATTAGTGACAATCAATACTTGGCGACCAGTAATATAGGGCGCGACTTGCTGTGCCATACTATTGTTTTCTGTCGCCGTCTTTTCAGTAATGACAATCGGATAATCATGACTTTGCGTATGAACGGTTAAGCTGTCATGAAACAGTGGCAGGGCCATGAAAGTCTCCTTAAGTATGCTTAATAAGATAAAAGTAACTGCGCCTAGATGGTGCTATAGCCGATCCATTATAAAAAAATACAGTGCTACTGGGATAAATTGTGCGCAGCCTCTGTCTGCACAAGCACAGTAAGCAAGAAAAATTTGTCCCAGTAGCGCGTGATAATATTTGTACTTATTTTATTTAGGACTGACTATATACATTATCAATTTTATGATTAATCGCCTTTAGGCTTTAATACTACAGGCGCTACAATAGTAGGCACACAGAAAGACTCTAACTGCTGCAATAACTGATTAACCATATGACGTGGGTAAGTATGGCCAGTAGGCATAATAATATGCGCAACCTGCCGATATAATGGATCGCGGGCACTATATAAATCTTGCAGGATTTTCCTAGGATTGGGCTGCTGTAACAATGGCCGTGACTTATCTTTAGCAGTGCGAGCCATTTGCACATCGACTGGTGCATTAAGGTAAACCACAATGCCGCGCTGCGCTAGAAAATCTCGATTTTCAGCACACATGACAGCGCCACCACCAGTGGCTAATACGATTTGTGGTTTTTGCGTCAACTCATCGATGGCGCGTGTTTCACGTTCCCGAAAGCCCGCCTCACCTTCTTTTGCAAATATCCAAGCAATATCTGCCCCTGTCTGCGACTCAATATACCAGTCACTGTCTACAAAGGTGCGTCCCAAGTGCTTGGCAAGTAATTTACCAATTGTCGTCTTCCCTGCTCCCATCGGACCCACTAAAAACACCGACGGTAATTCCTCCACCATAATACTTACTCAGCTAAATTAGGTATGATACAACGTCATTGATATTCTGGCTAGTAATGCGCTGGGATTATTGTGAGTAAAATTTTGACGACATCATCAATGAGTGTACTGATATAAACATTGATGACAGCAATTGCTTTAAAACGGCTAAATTCTTCCACAAAAAAAGCAAGCACTAAGGCTTGCTTTTTTACTAACAATCAAACAAACGCTAATCAATCTAGACGACTAATGCCATCATTGATCAATTTTGGTGTGATAAATATCAGTAGCTCTTCTTTAGCATTATTACGCACATCCTTACGGAATGCGCGACCGATATAAGGCAGGTCACCCAAGAAAGGGACTTTATCCACACCATTGCTGGTACGGTTTTTAAAGACACCGCCTAACACAACCGTTTGACCATCTTCAACGATAACATTGGTTGAGATAGAGTCTTCAGCGATAGCCACCTGGTTATTAATAATAGTTGGTGTGCCATTGGTGATAAGCAGTTGCAAGCCAATTTTACCATCAGGGGTAATATTAGGTGTGGCCTCCAAACTTAACGCCGCTTCTTTAAAGCTGGTGGTCGTTGCACCACTGGCCGATGCTTCTTGGTAAGGAATCTGCGTACCAGAGGATACTTTCGCTGTTTGCTTATCGGCCGTCAAAATCTTTGGGGTAGAGATTACTTCACCGCGGTTGTCTGCTTGTAGTGCTGACAACTCAAGATCGAGCATAAAATCAGAGATACCAAGCAGACCAAAAGCGATACTACCTGCTGGATTATCAACCCCTAAGTCGACATTCAAATTATCAGGACGGCTAATGTCATATTTAGGATAAGAGACAGTTTGACCATTGACTGTGGTGGTCTCAACATCAAAATCTTTTAAATCCCACAACGTTTGGTTGCTGCCACCCACCAATAAGTTGCGGTTGTTGGCTGCACCATTCGATAAAAGACCCCAACGTACCCCAATCTCTTTACTGAAACTGTCAGTGGCGCTAACGATACGTGCTTCAATCATTACCTGACGGACAGGAATATCGATTTTGCCAATCAATTTATGGATATTTTCAATACTGTCTGCCACATCTTTAATGATCAAAGTATTGGTGCGTTCATCAACCGTTACTGTGCCGCGATTGGATAACAAGGTATTATTATCGTCACGATTTGAGCTACTACTGCCGCCAGATGATCCACTGCCTTGAGAGATAAGGGTCAATACTTCAGGGGCTTTTGCATAGCTTAAACGAATGTATTCTGTACGTAGCGGCGCATAAGACTCAACCGCTTGCTGTGCTTCTAAATCACGTGCTTCTTGCGCAGCCAGCTCAGTAGAAGGCGCAACCAAAATCACATTACCATTCTCGCGTTTACCCAGATTCTTACTCTTAAGGATAATATCCAGCGCTTGATCCCAAGGTACGTTGATAAGGCGCAAAGTAATATTACCCGCGACCGAATCACTCGCCACGATATTCATCTCAGTAAACTGCGCCAAAATATCTAAAACACTACGAATCTCAACGTCTTGGAATTCCATAGATAGCGCTTCACCACTATAGACTTTTTCTTCAAGTGTCGGCTCACGTAACAGCGCAGGCTTGTTGATACTGATATTTAACTGCGTACCCGACTGATAGGCTTGATATTCAAAATCTTCTTTCATATTAATGGTAATAACACCATTTTTATTTTGATTTTTGGTATCGATACTATCAACCAAACCGCTATTAATATTTAATCGACGCAACAGATTTCGTGGCACGGTGCTACCCGTCAAACGCACCACCAGCTTGTTACCTTGGCGCTGCACATCAACTGGAGTGGCTTCATTGGCCAGTGCGATACTGACATTACCGCCACCATCTTTCCCTGCGGCAAAATTAACCGCGCTTAAACCTTCATAGCTATACTGCTTACTGACTTGTGAAGCAGCAAGCTGCGGGTCTAATAATGGGTTAACTCTGACCACCATCGTATCGGCAGGTGCTTTATTTTTTACCCCTGTGGTCGAGGCTGCATTATTAGTCGCAACGGGTGTGCTACTGGTTTCTACGATTGGGGTGACCTTTGGGGTGGTCGTGACGGCATTGTTATTAAGCGCATTGTTATTAAGGGCATCTTGGACAGGATCGTTAGTCATCACTGGACGATTAGGATCAGTAATCGTGAGCAATAAATCGTTGCCATCAATCGCCGTTGTATAATTACCCGCCTGTTTCAGCCCAACAATTAGGCGCGTGGTACTATCGCCGCTTAACGTCGTAACATCATTGATCATGCCAACATTATATTCATTGAAACGACTAGCAAGCCCATTTTGCACTTGTTCAAAATCTAGTACCAAACGGCTGGGATCATCTAGCTGGTAGGCCGCAGGTAATACTGGCAACCCTGCAAACCCCAAACGCATTTGCGTCACTGCTGGTGCAGTTTGTACCACAGAGACATTATTAATGCGCTGTGCGGCATGGGCGCTGCTACTCACTGCTACCATGCTGATTGCCAATGCGGAAATGGCAAAAGCAGAAGATACGCGGTTGCTCATCATCATTACCTTGTTATTGCGTACTGTCATTATTTATTCCTCAAAAAATCTGCCGACTTAGCTTATAGGGGAAACCAGCGACTGGGGTTTTTCAACAAACCCTGCGCGGCTGTCTGGCAAAATTTCAATCAAGTTAATCTGGGTCGGCGTGATTTCAACAATACGGCCGTCATTTAATCCAAGGTAATCACCAACCTTGACACTAGCAACTGACCCATCAGGGCGCTGTACCAGCGCATATTGCTGACCTTCAGGGGAAATTACCACACCTCGAAAGACCAACTGCGATAGCTCATATTGTTCAAGAGGATCTTTTACCCTTAAAATATCAGGACGCACACCATCGATAGAGGTCGTAGGGCCTTGGACATTGACTAAACTTGGTGGTAAAAATGGGCTACGCTGCGCACTGGCGCTATAAACAAAATCTTCTACCAACTCAGCCTTAGGTGGTGGCTCAATCGGTTGCGCTGGCTGGTTACGAATATCCTTCAGCGCTTGCTCGGCCATACCAATACGATCAGTACAACCGGTCATTGATAGAACGGTAGCGCTTAATATCAGTAGCATGGGCAATTTTTGAATAGTCATTAGTTGCCTCCTGCAGCATCGGCTTCTTCACTTTCAGAATCAGTTTCTTTTGAGCGATAAGTTTTGGTTTGTAATACCAAGTTTAGTTCTGGTAGCACATCCAAAGTTGGCTGCGGATTACTGACTTCAAAATCATGCATGGTGATAATTCGCGATAAGGCAGCAAGGCCACTGATAAAGCTACCAAACTGATGATACTCACCCAAAGCAGCAATACGAATAGGCTGTTCAATAAAGAATTCATTTTCAATTTCAGGTTCTACTGAAATATCTTGGAAACGTATATTACTGCCAACGCCCGTCATATTAATGCCTTCTACTAGCTCAGACACACGAGTCTCCTTTGGCAACTGATCGAGTAAGGTATTGAACTCCACCTCCATTTGAATCACTTGAGCTTGATAAGCTTCGAGATGACGCGCGCGTGACTCTTTTTCACGGTAGCTATCAAGCAAAGTCTGTTGCTGACTCTCAGCCGCTTTAATTTCATCAATTTTGCTACTAATCGGGAACGCCCATGCTAGTGCAGCAATCAGTACGACGATGAGGCCAATGACCGTTGTTTTTACCGGAAGTGGCCAGCTACCATAGTTTTCAGAATCTAATGATTCAAAACTACGGCGAAACTCATTTAAATCAAATGGCTTCTTTGTCTTTAAAGCGGTCTTTTTGGTTTTGATCAAGCTTCTTTTACGGCTAAGCTTCATAGCTCACCTCCAAGTCCAGTATTGGCATCAACAGGTGTGGCCTTTTCTGACTGCACTTTCGTAGTGACTACAAACTGTACATAGCTGTCTTCAGGATAAACGGGGCGAGATTGTCCACCAGTAGCAACCGTATTATTAAGGTTTGGCGCTGCTTGATAAGCGCTGATGTTCTGTTGAATATTACTAACGGCTGATTTGTCCATCCATTTACTGTTATCCAAATTTCGGATTAAGCTTGAGACGATATTTGGGTTATCAGCAAGGCCTGTCAAGGTAATAACATCACCTTCACGCTTTAGATTAGTTAAATAGAGCGCAGGCGGCATCGCTTTTGCCAAATCATCCCACAAGCGTACAGGTACAGGACGTCGACCTTGCAAGTCTTGAATCACCTGCATACGTGAGATGATGTCTTCGCGGCGTTGTTCTAGGCTGTCAATTTCAACCAACGCCGTATCCAATAGTGCGTTTTCTTTTTCAATCAATGCATTGGCATCAAGCTGTTCATCAAGCTCGTTATTAAAATAGCTCCATGAAGCGAATGCAGCCAATAGAGTGAGCAAAGTGACTGCCACTACTAAAGTGAGAAATTCTTTATTGCGACGTGTGCGCTCTTCTTGTCGCCAAGGTAAAAGGTTAATACGAGCCATTAGTCGAAGCTCCTTAACGCAAGACCGCAAGCGGCCATTAAGCTGGGTGCATCAATGGCCAGTTGCTCATTATCGATATGTGGCGCAATGGTCATATTGGTAAATGGATTAGCAATACTCACAGGCACGCCCAATCTCTGTTGAGCCATACCTGCAAGACCGGCAATAGAGCTACTACCACCAGCCAGCACCACGTAATCGATACTGCTGTATTGGCTTGAAGAAAAGTAAAACTGCAATGAGCGGGTAATCTGCTGAATGGTATTTTCTATAAATGGAGCCAATACATCGGTATAGTAATCATCAGGTAAAGTATGCTCACGTTTACTAAGCGCTGCTTCTTCTGCTGATAGTCCATAACGGTTCTGTATGGCCTCTGTTAGCTGAACACCACCAAAAAGCTGTTCACGACTGTATATGAACTCGCCGTTTCTGGCGATATACAGCGTGGTTTGATTGTGGCCAATATCCACCAAAGCCACTAACTCTGGCATGCTAGGTAAGTTATCCACCATCAAGCCAAAAGCACGCTCGATAGCGTGTGATTCAATATCCATAACCTTGGTTTTTAGTCCACCAAACGTCAAAGCGTCGACTCGTTGGTCGACGTTTTCAGAGCGAGAAGCAGCCAGTAGCACTTGCACCATATCATCGCTGACTAAAGAGGGACCTAGAACTTCAAAGTCCAAATTAACATCTTCTAATGCATAAGGTATATACTGATCGGCATCCAAACGTATTTGAGCTTCGCGCTCAACATCGCTCAGCACCATATCCATATCGATGATTTTGGTAATAACCGCTGATCCTGAAACCGCAGTGGCAGCATCAGCATCAGCAACTTGGCAGCGCCGAGCTAAGCTGGTAATAATATTACCAACAGCTTCTGTGTCTACTAAGAGTTTATCGACGACCACACCTTCTGGCAGTCTCTCAATACCATAAGATTTTAGGTGGAACATACCTTGTTGGCGCTGTATGTCAACCAACTTTACTGAGGTGGCACAAATATCCACACCAATCAAATGTCGACTTTTAGAAGTAAATAGCCTCACAAACTCCATACCTTATATTAAGTGTACAATTTGATAGTTATTTGTAATAATTGAATACAATACTTTACTTAACAGATAGATTCAAGCATTTAAATTACCTATTAAGGCTAACTTACACATTTATTATGACCTGCCTATTTTGTTCAAGGTATAATATCTTATCTTTTTCAAATCTTAATGAATAAGTATTATTATGGCCAAAAAAAATGCTACTGTTCGTTTGATTCACTTTTTGGTGAGTCTTTTTATCGCTTGTCTAGCATTGGCGGTTGTTTTAGCACTTGCTGTACCGATTGGCTTTTATGGTATGGCGATGTATTTATCTCCAACTTTGCCCAGTACTCAAGAGATTAAAACTGCAAAATTAGAAATGCCGTTACAGATTTATAGTAGTGACGATAAATTAATCGGTCAGTACGGCAATCGTTTATCGCTACCTATTACTTTTGAAGACATTCCTGAAGACTTAACCCATGCTTTTTTGGCAGCAGAAGATGCTTCCTTTTTTCAGCACAGTGGCATCAGTATTAAAGGTCTTGGTCGCGCTGTTACCGAAGTAGTAACGGACGATGATAGCCAGACAGGTGGTTCAACCATCACCATGCAAGTCGCTAAGAACTATTTCTTAAGCCCCGAGCGTACGTTAAACCGTAAACTGACTGAGTTGTTTTTGGCACGTAAGATTGAAGACGAACTGAGTAAGAACGATATCCTCACCCTTTATGTCAATAAAATTTACTTGGGCGAAGGCGCGTATGGTATTCGTGCTGCCGCCAAAAAGTACTATAGTAAATCACTAGAAAACCTGACGATTGCTGAGATGGCCATGTTGGCAGGATTGCCAAAGGCACCATCTAAGTACAACCCTGTTGCCAACCCTAGTCGTGCACTGACTCGCCGTAACTGGATCATTGGACGTATGCATGAACTGGGTTATATTACACAAACGCAACATGATGAAGCAGTCAATTCACCGATAGGCATCAACCTTTATAAAGAAAAGCTTGACGTTAATATGCCGTATTTGGCAGAAATGACACGCTCTACTTTGGTTGGCCGCTATGGCGAGCAAGTAATGCATGGTGGTTGGCGCGTGCGCCTTACTGTCGATAGTAAAGCACAAACAGATGCAGAAGCTGCGATACTAACGGGTTTGGTTGCTTATGAGCATCGTCATGGCTGGCGTGGAGCAGAAGCCAATGACGAGCCTTTAGAAGACTTCCGTCGTTATAGCAATATGTCTCCCGCCAAAGTCATTAAGGTCAATAATCGTAGTTTTGAAGCAACAATGCCATCTGGTGAAAATATAACGGTCAACTGGTCTGGGATGAGCTGGGCCCGTAAATATATTTCTGCCGATCGTATCGGTTATTTCCCCAGCAACGCCAGTCAAATCGTGAGCAAAAACGATATTATTCGGGTGATACCTACCGCTAATGGCAATTGGCAGCTGGGACAAATCCCTAAAGTACAAGGCAGTCTGGTTTCATTAAATCCAGAGACAGGTGCTGTCAATGCCTTAGTCGGTGGTTTTGATTTCAATCATAGTAAATTTAACCGAGCTTTGCAGGGCTGGCGTCAACCAGGATCAACGATTAAGCCGCTTATCTACACGGCTGCCTTAGAAAAAGGCTATCGCCCAGATAGCATCGTCTCAGATCGTCCGATTCAAGTAGGTGACTGGAAGCCTAAAAACTCTGATCAGCGTTTTTTAGGTGATATCACCTTACGTCGCGGCCTTTACTTATCGCGTAACTTGGTTTCTATCCGTCTGCTACGGGCGATTGGTATCTCTGATGCACGCAATTTATTAGATGAATTTGGCCTCGATAAAGAAAAACTACCAACAACGCTATCGTTAGCACTGGGTGCAGGACAGGCAACCCCCTTACAAATGGCAACGGCTTACGCGACTTTTGCAAATGGTGGTCACCGTGTACAACCATATTTTATTGAACAAATTTATAATTATAAAAACGAACTATTATTTCAAGCCAATCCGCGCCAAGCATGCGCCCTATGCTTCAACGAACAACTAGAAGACCTTAATAAAAAGCTAGTCGAAGATTACGATGCAAGAATAGAAGCTGAAAACAGTACTAATACTGATAAAGCAACTACTAAAAACAAAGACTCAGAAAATGCAGAAACTACTGAGGAAGATATTGAAGCGAGTAACGTAAGCGTTTACGATGCCAGTCCACAGTCAGATCGTCTAAAAGCCCCAGCCGTACAATATGCGATGGCCGAACAAGCACCGCGAATCTTAAAGCCTAGAGTCGCTTTTGAGATGGCAGACATCCTACGTGATGTCGTACAGCGTGGTACGGCAGTAAGAGCAAAGGCCTTAGGCCGTAATGATATTGGCGGCAAAACAGGTACCACCAATGAGGCTAAGGATGCATGGTTTGCAGGCTTTCATCCCACCAATGCAACTATCGTATGGATGGGTTTTGATCAGCCCTCGACTCTCGGTCGCCGTGAGTATGGCGGTGTTGCAGCCCTACCCGTATGGATGGACTTTATGAAAGCTCAATTAAAGGGCGTACCTAACCAGTGGGTATCCATTAATAATCGCTCTAAATCTCAAAAACAAAAGCAAAAAATCATCAACATGACTGACGATGGTATCGTGACCAGTGACGATGAAGATACAGATAGCAGTACATCGGTAAAACCTGTTAAAACCCAAACTCAGCAGCGCAAACCTGAAGCGCCTGAGCCTGTTGAGGATTCAAGCACCCCACAAGCGACAAACGCCACTAATAGCCAAAATAATAATGACAGCGTACCGCAAAACCCACTGTCGGTGACACCCGTTGAGCGCATGCCACCTCTGCCAGAGTAAATGAAAGCGCTAGACTACAGTAATAAAAGACAAAAAAGGCTTGTTTAGCGATTGCTAAGCAAGCCTTTTTTTGCATACCTTTATCGCTTCTATGGGTGTAATGGACAAAATTCATGCTAAAAATTAGAAGGTAGTCGCTAATGGACATAATTCATGCTATTTGAGTGACTTCGACCCTAA